>CAXTCH010000161.1:0-7571 GCA_964241945.1 uncultured Mucilaginibacter sp. | reverse complement strand
GAAGCTTCCTGATCCTTTCCGTTGCGGTCTTTAGCAGCATATGAAATGATAAGGCACTGTTTGGCGCGGGTAAGCGACACGTAAAACAAACGGCGGCCTTCTTCCTGCTGCGCTGTATCATCGGCAGAGGATTGCATCAGTGTATCGGGGAAGGCAAAACCTGTATTACGGCCTTTGGTATCCCATATCTTTTTGGTGCAGCCTATTAAAAATACATGCTCAAACTCCAGTCCCTTTGAACCATGGGCTGTAATAAAATTTACCCCATCCTCACTGAACATTACCCGGTTCAGTTCCAAACTGATGCGATTACGCTTCATCAGCTCAATGGTATGGGTAATTTGCTTAAGGTGTATCTCCGGCGTTTTGCGGTTCTCTTCTTTAACAAAATTAAATAAACTGTTCAGCACCTCCATATGCCAGCCTTTATCGGGCTGTTCCATCACATATTTCAGAATACCCATACAGGTAATTACCTGCTGAAAAAATTGCTGCAAACTCAGGCTTACCGAAGCTTTCAGTAAAAAATTAATATCCGTAACCAGTTGCTTCATGGCTAGGTTTTCTACCTCGTCAAATAAGCCGGGCTGGTGAGGCGTAATCATTTCGCTTACATAGCGGCGGATAGAAGTTTTCGGCTCGTTACTCATCATAGCCGAATAATTTTCTTTGGATACCGCTATGCTTATTTTAGCAATTTCGATGGGCGGAATGTTAAAGAAATCATAATGCATAATTTCAAACAGCAGTTCATCACCACTGTAAGGTGAATCCAGCTCCATGGCCAGGTAACGCAAAATATTGGTGATCTTTTCACCAAAAGGCAGCGTCAGGATGTCTACTTTCTTCTTGGTGTTTACAGCAATTTTATGGCAATCGAGGTAACGCAGCAATTCTTCTGCCTGGTTATGGTTACGGTAAATAACTGCAATTTCAGCCGGCGACGTGCCTTTGGCAATGAGGCGCTTAATCTGCAGTGCTACGTCGGTGATTTCCTGGTCAGGGTTCAGGTATTCGCGTACCACCGGCTCTACCTCCTCCTGCATAAAGCGGGAATTGGCAGCCCGCAGATTTTTATCTAAACGCAGCTGAGCGCTCAACCGCTCACGGTTGTTGTTAATGAGCAAACGCGAAATGTCCAGTATCTGCTGATTGGAGCGATAATTTTCCTTCAAAACTACAGTATACAGTACTTGCTTATAATCATCTGCAAAATCAAGGATGTTTTTCATGTTGGCGCCCTGAAAACGGAAAATCGACTGGTCATCATCTCCTACTACAAATACATTGGGGGTAGACCAATATGCCAGCAAAAATTTTAACAACTCGTTTTGCGAGCCGCTGGTGTCCTGAAACTCATCGACCAGTATATACTGAAACCGTTCTTGATATTTACGCAGCAAGGCTTCGTTTTCGGTAAAAGCACGCAGCACCCAAATGATCATGTCGTCATAATCATAACGGCTGCGCTCGTTCATCATGCGCTCATAGTTATTAAACTCACCTACAGCACACAACAATTTACTCATGACCTCGCGGGCGGCATCAACATCTTTCTGTTTTACGTCCCCTTTCTGAATGCCTTTGGTAGCGTTGGCTTTTTTGTAAATGAATTCCTCGCGGTTGGGTAAATCGTCCATGTACTCCTGTACCGCACGTTCAATGAGTTCCAAATTCCAGTTCTCACGTTTAATGGTTGAGAACAGGCTTTTTAAACGGGGCACATCGTAATAGATATCGCCGGTAAAACGCTTCAGCAAATGGTCGGACCCAAAGGCGTCCACCAGTTCATGAAACAGCATGGCCGATTCTAAGTCGCTTAGCGGCTCCAGACTCATCTTGCCAAAATACTCCAGGTTTTCCTGAATGATATCGTTACAAAAGGCGTGGAAAGTATAAATGCTGATGCGATAAGCATCGGGACCGATAAATTCGAAAAGGCGCTTGCGCATGGCAATAGCACCGGCATCGGTATAGGTCAAACACAAAATCTCACTGGGCTGGGCATCAGTTTCGGTTAGTATTTTACCAATGCGGGCTGCCAAAATCTGCGTTTTACCCGTACCCGGCCCTGCTACCACAAGCACCGGCCCATCGGTTTTGCTGACGGCCCTTAACTGCTCTTCGTTAAGGCCTTCTAAAATTTTTTGAAACTTTTCGTTGTATGGGGTAGCTGTGTTGGGCGTCATCATTTATACAGTAAATATACGCAATGAACGCCGGGGATGTAGTAAAGGGGGTGTAAATTTTAAAGGAACACACTGTTCAGGATTATGCCCAAAGCTTTAGATAGGTTAAATTGGTTTGTTGACTTTCAACAGCGTAATATGACAGGAACTGTCTATAGCTTATATCAGGACAAACCAATCACACTCCCGGCAATTTCACACCGGCGTCTTTCAAATCTTTGATCATACGTTCCTGTAGGGCAAGTTTAGCGGTCAGAAAATTTTGAGGGCTTACCCATACACGTGAAGTAAAACGAATACCATCAGGCTCCAGCAGCTTAATCCCTACAAAACGTATAGGGTCATTCATAATATTTTCAGTTTCGTCGATAGATTTGTTGATCACCTGCTTTACCTGGTCAACGTCTATTCCGTATCCCAGTTTAATTTCAACATCCAGCCGGCGGCTGCCCTCGCGGCTTACATTTACAATTACTTCGTTAAATAGCTTACCGTTAGGGATGATAACCGTACGGTTATCATAAGTAAGCAGCACAGTATAAAATATTTGTATAGAAGTAACTACGCCGTCCTGTCCCTGGGCAATAATATTATCGCCCAATTCAAATGGCCGGAGTAACAGTATCACCACCCCCCCTGCAAAATTTTGTAATGTGCCGGACAGCGCCAAACCCGCAGCTACGCCAAAAGCGCCGATAACGGTAGTAAAAATAGTAACGGGGATGCCTACAATTTGTATAACCGCAATAATAAGCAGTACGTTGAGGGCGGTAATGGAAAGACTAAGTAAAAAGGGTTGTAAGGAAGAATGAACCTGCTTACGGCTCATGTGATTTTTTAATTCGCTTTTAAGAAAGCGTATGAACCAGAGACCTGCAAAAAGTACAATGAGCGCGATTATGAGGTTGGGGCCGTGGTTTAAAAGCCAGTTGTAAGCCTTGTCGTAAAAATTTTGTAAAGTCATGCTTAAAAGCAAACCTACAAAAAATTTGGGCTTACGACATAAAGCTGTGAATGATTGCCGGTGTGTTGACGGCTACCCATTCAATGATGCGTGATTGCAGTTGTCTTTTGTTTTGTATGTGAAGTATCTGTTTCATAACACTGACTTATATTCAAATGCTGTGCCTGCGATTTGCCCCACTTGAATATTTATACAAAGATATAGGCTTTTATCACAAAATCGTTACTTCATCAATCGATTGATTAATATTCAAACTGCAATTTACTTGTTTATGACACAGTTTCAGGGTTGTGTATGGTATACAAAACAACAACGCCTGTCTGAAAAATCAGACAGGCGTTGTTAAATATATTTACTGAAAGGCAAGATTACATCATGCCGCCCATGCCGCCGCCCATTGGAGGCATACCAGCACCAGCTTTTTCATCTTCCGGATCATCAGCCAAAACGCACTCTGTGGTTAACAACATAGCGGCAATTGAAGCTGCATTTTCCAAAGCAACGCGTGATACTTTAGTAGGGTCAATTACACCGGCACCAATTAAGTTTTCATACTTATCTGTGCGGGCGTTATAACCAAAGTCACCGGTACCTTCTTTTACTTTTTGTACAATGATAGAACCTTCAATACCTGCATTAGCGCAGATTTGACGTAATGGCTCTTCAATAGCACGTTTAATGATTTGAATACCGGTCTTTTCGTCTTCATTATCACCTACCACGCCTTCTAAAGCAGCTACGGCACGAATAAAGGCTACGCCACCACCGGCTACAATGCCTTCTTCAACAGCAGCACGGGTAGCGTGTAAAGCATCGTCAACACGGTCCTTCTTTTCTTTCATTTCTACTTCGGTAGCAGCACCTACATACAGCACAGCTACACCGCCAGATAATTTAGCCAAACGCTCTTGCAGTTTTTCTTTATCATAGTCGGAAGTAGTAGTTTCAATCTGCGCTTTGATTTGGCTGATACGGCCTTTAATCTCATCAGCTGAACCAGCACCGTTAATTACAGTAGTATTGTCTTTGTCAATCACTACCTTTTCAGCAGTACCTAAATAGCTCAGGTCAGCATTTTCCAGTTTGTAACCTCTTTCTTCAGAAATAACGGTACCACCGGTCAGGATAGCAATATCTTCCAGCATGGCTTTTCTGCGGTCGCCAAAACCAGGAGCTTTAACCGCTGCTACTTTCAGTGAACCGCGAATTTTGTTAACTACCAGAGTAGCTAAAGCTTCGCCGTCTAAATCTTCAGCAATAATTAACAAAGGTTTGCCGGTCTGTACTTGTTTTTCCAAAATAGGCAGCAATTCCTTCATTGAAGAAATTTTCTTGTCGTAGATCAGGATGAACGGATTATCCAGTTCAGCTTCCATTTTATCTGCGTTAGTTACAAAGTACGGAGATAAATAACCGCGGTCAAATTGCATACCTTCTACCGTACGCACTTCGGTTTCGGTACCTTTTGCTTCTTCAACAGTAATTACACCGTCTTTACCTACTTTGCTCATCGCATCAGCAATCAGCGAACCGATTACTTCGTCATTGTTAGCAGAAATAGAAGCTACTTGTTTGATTTTGTTATTGTCTTCGCCTACAGTTTGTGACTGGCTTTGCAGGTTTTTAACTACTGCAGCAACAGCTTTGTCAATACCGCGTTTCAAATCCATCGGGTTTGCGCCGGCAGCTACGTTTTTAATACCCGCAGTTACAATAGCCTGAGCTAAAACGGTAGCTGTAGTGGTACCATCACCTGCAATGTCAGCAGTTTTTGAGGCTACTTCTTTAACCATTTGAGCGCCCATGTTCTCTAAAGAATCTTTTAATTCGATTTCTTTAGCCACAGTAACACCGTCTTTAGTGATAGAAGGTGAACCAAATTTTTTGTCGATAATTACGTTACGACCTTTAGGGCCCAGGGTTACTTTAACCGCATTAGCCAATATATCAACACCGCGTTTCAGAGCATCGCGTGCTTCAACATTATATTTTACTTGTTTTGCCATCGTTTTTTGTTTGTTGAATGATTAAATTAGTGATTGAGTGAATGTTTAAAAAGGAGTTGATTAATTGCGCAAGAAATAAAAGCAGCGGTCAATCATTCTTTCACTCACTCCATCAGTCATTAAAGAATTGCGTAAATATCAGACTCACGCATAATTAAATACTCTTTGCCTTCGTATGAAATTTCCTGGCCTGAGTATTTGCCGTATAGTACCTTGTCACCAGCTTTTACAGTAAGCGGTTCGTCTTTTTTTCCGTCACCTACAGCTACTACAGTACCTTGCTGAGGTTTTTCTTTAGCTGTATCAGGAATGAAAATACCTGAAGCAGTCTTCTCTTCGGCAGGAGCAGCTTCTACTACTACTCTGTCTCCAATAGGCTTAATGTTTACTGACATAATTATAATTTTATTATTGATTTGAAGTTTTAGTTTTCGCTTGCTTCTACACAGTAATTATGCCAAGCTATCAGATTACGCGTAAATGACAGTTGTTTACTGTTGTATTGTCATACCAAAGTTAACAGCTCATTTATACTTAACACAGAGTTTATAGGCTAATGCCATCATGGCAGTTATATTAGCCAACAAAAAAGGCTTTGGAAATATCCAAAGCCTTCATCAACCATTCGGTTTATATTATTTTTTCTGCGCTGGTGCCGGAGCCGGCGTGGTAGCAGGTTTAGCGCCTGCGCCTGGTAAAGCCAGCGGTCCGTTGCTTACCGGAGCTGTAGGTTTTGAAGCTTTTTGAATCTGGTCGCGATATTCAGAACCGGCAGTACTGGCCGGTGCAGTTTTTACCGCTACGTTGATGGCTAATGATAATACCATTAATGTAATGGCTAAAACCCAGGTACCTTTTTCCAGGATATCGCCTGTTTTTTGTACGCCGAGCAACTGTGATGAACTTGAAAAATTGGAAGACAAACCACCGCCTTTAGGGTTTTGTACCAATACAATAACGCCTAACAGGATACACACTAAGATGGCTAAAACTAATAAAATGATGTACATCTGTATATAATTAACTGATTTTCTGTTCTAATTCTGTTATAAGGGATGCAAAGTAACTTCTTTTTTGCGGAAATTTCAACATTAATTTTTGATATGTTGTAATTGCCTTGGTATATAACATCTGGTCGGTATAAATGCGGGCCAGCGTTTCGGTAATCAGTTCGTCCTGATCTTCGGCGCTTTTGCGGGCTTTATTCTCGGCGGCCAGTTTATCGCTGCTTGGCGGTTTAATATGCGGCTCTTCCTGAATAAAGCGATTGATGATTTTTTCTTCCTTTTTACGAAAATTTTCTTCGGCTGCCTGGCCAATAATAAACTCAGGTACCTGGGCAGGAACCGGAGCCGGTGGTGCAGCTTCGGGTACAGCAGCCTGCACCTGAGGTTCCTGAGCAGGCGGAGCAACCGGCTGCTGTGACTGCAATTTTATTTCTGTACGGGGCGCTGCATCGGGTGAGGCATAAGGTTGATAAACACCGGCATGTTCGCGGCGGGTTTTATCCAGCCACCACATAAAGCTGTAAGGCATCTTTTCGTCGTGGTAGCGCGCCATGCTTGACTCTTCGGCAGCCACAACCGGCGCTGCTGTTTCTTCGGCAGGTTCAGGCGCTGCATCTGTTTCAGGCACCACCTCGTGCATCATGTTGTCTGATACCGGCTCCAGCGTTTCTTCGGGGCGGGCGCGCTCATTAAAGGCGCGGTCAAATACAAAATAATCTGATGCAGCAATACTCTCAATAATCAGCTTATTGGTTTCTTCTTCGGTGGTTGGCACATTCAGGTCTTCTCCTTCGGCAGGAATAGCCTGCAAGGCTGCCGGCGATTCTTCCAGTGAAGGCTCTAAACTGTTTTCTTCTGTTTCGGCGGATGAATATTCTTCGGTAGCGGCTTCTTCTGTAGTAACAAGCTCCTGCGCATCTTGAGCTATGGTATTGGCTTCGGCAGCAATGCCCTCTTCCACTACCGCCTGCTCCTCTACCGATGGATTTTCTTCAACAGCCGCAGGCTCTTCTTCTGTAAACTCATTAGCAGCTTCTTCAACTTCGGCAGGCGTAATTTCTTGCGCCGGTGACTCGTCAGCTACGGCTTCTTCCGTATGCGGGGCTTCTTCTTCATTGGCCTGATCTTCTGTTGCAGGTTCTTCCTCGGTACCTTCTTCTTTTACAACAGGTTCAGCAGCCGGAATTTCGGCAACCGGTTCAATTTCATTTTGTTCGTCTCCGGTAACCGGCTCCCTGTCGGCAGATTCCGGTGCCTCCTGTGTTTCCGCAGGTGCAACCCCGGTTTCGGTTGCCGCTTCCTCTGCCTCGTCAGCAGGTTCGGCTATTGCTTCCTCTTCCTGGCCTGCCTCCGGTTCATCAGCAGTTATTTCATGCTCTTCCTCAGCAGGGGCAAGTTCGGTTTC
>CAXTCH010000160.1:0-7608 GCA_964241945.1 uncultured Mucilaginibacter sp. | reverse complement strand
AGCGTTGGCCACCTGCCCCAGCACAGCGAGGTAGATGTACCGCTTACCTATGCCGATTACTATCTTATTCAGGCGCTGATACGGTATCAGGGCTTTACAAAGTAAATTCGCTTTACAGCATTTGGTCAATACTTTATTATAAGGCATAACCTGTAAAAACAGCTAATTAAAGCCTCTATTAAGCTAAGATTTGCACATAAAAGAGGGCTCAAATCTTTTATAATTGGCCTGCATTATTCTGCCTCCGATGAAATATTTTTATTTAGCTCTTATACCCCTGTTCTGCATTTTGATTAACACCCTGTCTGCTTCAGCACAGCAGACGGATACCTTGCGTCATGCTAAAGTCCATGAATTTACGCCCGGCGCTTTATGGCCTGATGACCATGGCGTACACATCAATGCCCATGGCGGCGGTATCCTTTACCAAAAAGGAACTTATTACTGGTTTGGCGAGCATAAAATTGCCGGTGGGGCAGGCAACCGCGCTATGGTGGGTGTACACTGCTATTCATCCAAAGATTTGTATAACTGGAGGGATGAAGGCATTGCGTTAAAAGTGGCCGACGATACCACCAGCGATATTGCCAAAGGCTGTATTTTGGAACGGCCTAAAGTAATTTACAACAAGCATACCCGCAAATACGTAATGTGGTTTCACCTCGAACTGCGCGGCAAAGGCTATGCGGCTGCGCGTACAGGCGTGGCCGTGAGCAGCAAAGCCACCGGGCCATATCAGTTTATCAAAAGCTATCGCCCCAATGCCGGCTTTATGCCTTTTTATCCGGCCGGCACACGTGATAGTGATAAGGTGAACTGCGCCCATCCGCATAATGAAAGCGAAGGCTATTTTTGCCGCGATTTACCCGGCGGACAAATGGCGCGTGATATGAACCTGTTTGTGGATGATGACGGCAAGGCTTACCATATTTTTTCATCCGAAGAAAACGGTACGCTGGACTTGGCTGAACTGACCGCCGATTACACCGGCCATACCGGCAAATTTGTACGCATTTACCCGGATCACAATACCGAAGCGCCGGCCATTTTTAAGCATAAGGGCGTGTATTATCTTATCGGCTCGGGCACTACCGGCTGGGCGCCCAACCCGGCCCGCTGGTTGTCGGCGACTTCTATTTGGGGCCCGTGGACTTACCACGGGAATCCCTGCCAGGGTGATGGCGCCAAAATCACTTTCGGCGGGCAAAGTACCTGTGTGCTGCCGGTAGCCGGTAATAAAGATGCCTTTATATTCATGGCCGACAAATGGACGCCCAAAAACGCTATTGACGGCCGTTACCTGTGGTTGCCTGTCATATTTAAAGGAAGTGATATAGAGATTAGCTGGCTTCCTAGGTGGAGTTTGGATAGGTTTGACCATTAATTGACACCATCATCAATTACAACGTCACCACCAGCCGCTGCCCGCTTCCTACCTCTACATTCCATAGTTCAGCTACATTTTCCAATGGCAGTATAAGTGTTTTTATTTTAAGCCTACCCTCCTCCGCTAACTGAAACATTTCGGGCAGGATTTCGGAAAAAAGCAAACCGACCTGCTGCCGGGTCCAGGCCCCTAATCCCGAACCGGTAAGCTCAATGTTCACACTGCGCAGGTTGGCTGCCGATAGCTGAATCAAATCGCTGGTCATGGCCCCTACCGACACATATCGCAGCCGGTTGGTAAACGATCCGTTTCCTTTTAAACAGGCCAGTATCATTTCGGCCGTATGTCCCCACAAGTAATCAATCACAATATCAATTGGCGTAGTTTGATGAATGTCGGTAAGCTGTGCTTTGAAGCTTTCGTCGTCCTGCATTACAGAAATCACCTCGTCAGCGCCCAGCAACCGCAGTTCGTCTAACGATTGCTGATTGCGGCCGGTGGCCACCACCTTTTTGGCGCCGTAATGTTTGGCAATCTGCACCGCTATGCGGCCGGTAACCCCTGTGGCGCCGTTAACCAATACTACATCACCGGGCTGAATACCGGCTTTAAATTTCAACCCCATAGCTGCGCCAATAACGGCATTGGGCAGTGCCGCGGCGGTAGCATCGTCCAGTCCGGCGGGTACGTTTACCGTTCTGTCTTTATGAATGGCTGCCCGTTCGGCCAGCATACCATTAATGGCCAGGCTGTATACCCTGGTACCATCCGTCAGCAGGCCAATGCCATCACTGCCAACTACCCTGCCACCAACTGCCGGCGCGCTGCTGCTGTAATGGTGGCCGCCGGCTACGCCTTTATCAAAGTTTTTGACAGCGACGGCTTTAACAGTTACTATCACTTCATCGTCCTGTTCTATAACAGGTTCAGGTACATCGGTATACTGTGGCCATCCGCCGCCGGGATACATCACTGCTGCTTTCATCTTTTTATTGGTTTTATGTTAAGACAAAAGTATGCCCGCCGGCGGGCCGGTAACGATAACATATGTTATCAAGTTCAGAAGTATTCTTTACCCTTGGCCAGCTTGCTTTTAATACGACTGAGGTGTACCGTGCTTACACCCAAGTAAGAAGCAATGTAATGCTGCGGCACACGCTGTATGACATGCGGCCTTTCATTTAGCAAATTCCGATAGCGCTGTTCGGGCGTGTCGCGGATGAAGGAAACAAACTCATTCATGTAATGCGTTTGCCTGCGGGCGGATACCTGTAAAATCATTTGCAGAAAATCGGGCTCGTGACTCAACTCCTCCATCATTTGCATCACGTATTGCCGGGGCAGCTTGTATATGACCGAAGGCTCGATAGTTTCAATGGTAAAAGGGCTTGGCGTATGGTTTACAAAGCTGTCAAAAGATGTCAGTCCCTGATTTTCAAATAAAAACTGCACCGTCTTATCATTTCCATCCCGATCATTAAAATAAGCTCTTACGCAGCCTGCTTCAATAAACAGGTAATGCTGCGAAACCTGCCCCTCCTCCAACAACACTGTTTTTGCCGCCGGTTCCATGCGCTGCTGGTACGGATAATATTTATCCCAATAGGCATTAAGCTGCGGAAACTGCGCACGAAAATGAAAAAGCATGGTTACGTAAAAATAAGAGAATAAATGCAATACTCAATTCACCTGTTAGATTAACAAGGCTTTATCGACTTCAAAATATCTCTAAAAGGCATCAAGCTTAACGAAATATTTATAATTTTATCAAGCCGATTGTTTATATCTCATCCCAATGACCGAAAGCGCAATGAACCCAAAAGTCGATTTCTTCTTCAGCAAAGCCGGAAAATGGCAGCAGGAAGCAGAGAAACTCAGAGTAATCATCCTTGGCTGCGGACTGACTGAAGAACTGAAATGGGGCACCCCCTGCTACACCTTTCAGGGCAGGAATGTGGTACTGATACATACCTTTAAAGAATATTGCGCGCTACTGTTTTTTAAAGGCGCCTTACTCAAGGATGCGCAGCATATCCTGATCCGGCAAACTGAAAATGTGCAGTCGGCGAGGCAAATCCGGTTTACGCATATTCAGGAAATTGTGGCATTAGAACCTGTATTACCGGCTTATATTCATGAAGCGATTGAGGCGGAACAAGCCGGCTTGAAAGTGGAATTTAAGAAGGCTGCCGAATTTGCCGTTCCCGAAGAATTTCAAAAGAAATTAAACGAAGCTCCGGCTTTGAACGCAGCTTTTCAGGCGCTGACGCCCGGCCGGCAGCGGGCTTACCTGCTGCATTTCGCCCAACCCAAACAATCCAAAACCCGTGAGGCAAGGGTTGAAAAATACACATCGCAAATTTTAAGCGGAAAAGGCTTAAATGATTAAACAGCATGCGTCAAAATAGTATAAAACAACAAAGGCGAATAGTTGAATATTCACCTTTGTTGTTATGCGCCAATTATTAATCGGCAGCTTCTTCTGCGGTGTCGTCGTTATCTAACTTGCGTTCGTACTGATAGGCATCGGGCGTAGCGCCCAACGTTTCATCCGCACGTGCATTTTGTACGTTTTCCTTGTCACCCGCTTTCAGTTTGTCTAACTGATCTTCGTTGGTAGCACCTTTAATAATGTCTTCTTCCGACTGGTGGTTGTCTTGCTGTCCTTGTGGTTTATTTTCCGGTTCCATAATTTGCTTCTCCTTATCTTCAAGCAACACGGGCATCTTTTAAAGGTTTTGACGGCGGATAACAATCTTCAAAGTTGCGCGGATATATTTATACTTAAAATCAATCACAACACTTACAACCTTCTTGAACCCACTTATGCAGAAGTTGCCGCACTGCCTAATAAAACTTAAATTAATTATGCAACTGTTACCGCCAATAAATTTCCACACGGCAAACAACATCCGGCGTATGATGGTTTAACAGATACATCAGCCTGATAAACCTGGTGCTTAAAATTTAAACACCCAAGCCCATGAAAAATTACGAAACCTTAGTGGATTGCACTAACGATTTATTGAAACGCGGATATACGGCCAACCTAAGTTTTGAAGACAACGGTGACACTGTAGATGACAAAACCAATAACATACACATGCACGCCGAAGATTTTGAAATTGATGAATTTTATCGTTTCGAAGGCGCCAGTAATCCATCAGATATGTCAATTGTATATGCCATATCGTCCATAAAAAATAACCTGAAAGGCACTTTGGTAGACGCCTATGGCACCTACTCAAACACTGGCACGTCGGCTATCGAAGCCAAGTTGCACCACCACCAGGTGAGCGACAACCTGAAAGGCAGCGACAGACCGGTTGCGGAATAAAGCGCCGTTGATAAGAAAGTCAAAATTCAAAAGTGTACAGGCTGTTTGACGGATAAAATCCGATCAATTGCCTGCTCTTTTTGAGTTTTGACTTTTTAATTTCGATTTTTCTAAAACCTCCAATAACTTCTTTCCTCTTTGCTGCATGGCAGCGCTGCCGTTACGCATTAAATGCTGTAACTGTTCAGTCAGTTCATCCGCAATCCAGGGGTGCTGATGGCGCAGATTGCACAGCGCCTCGCAGGCCTTTACTTTTACCGCTACCAGCACTTTCGGATCGATAATCCAATTAAAACACTGCTCTACCAGTAGTTTGGTATCTGCACCGGCCATGTGCGCCCACATTACCGGCCCTGCCTTTAACGAAGTTACATAAGCCATGATGCGCGCGTAATGCCGCTTGCAGCTTCCGTTAGTCACCTCAGGTACCCGCGACAGCAAGTAATCAACGGCCGCCCTATGCCGGGCCGGATCATGCAGAATTACATTTTCCAGCAACCACGCAGCCCGGAAGGCCAGTGTTGCATCCGTGTCAAATGTTAAATCCACCAGATTGCGTAAATCAAAGGCAAACTCCGACAGTACATGTTTAAGCTTGTCTACCTTGCTTTTAGTAAGGGTTGCCAGTAATTGCCGGCGAAGTGCATCCGGGTCAAGTGCTTCCATAAATTGCCTGGTGGCGATTTAAATTTAACGGTTTGGCAATCATTCGACACTTAGAAATTCAAACTTTTTTTGTGATGAAGTAACATAATAACCCTGCCGGCGCACAGTTATCATTACGTACTTTGGGTAAAAAGTTTACCTTTGTCCCCATCCCCAACAGATAAATATGGTTCAATTTGAGCGATTCACTTTAAACAATGGCCTTCGGGTACTTGTTCATGAAGACCATACTACCCCTATGGCGGTAGTGAACATATTGTATGATGTAGGCGCCCGCGACGAGGACCCCGAGCAGACCGGTTTTGCACATTTATTTGAGCACCTGATGTTTGGCGGTTCAGCTAATATACCTGTATATGATGAGCCCCTGCAGCGTGTAGGCGGCGAAAACAATGCCTTCACCAGCAACGATATTACCAATTACTATATCACCCTGCCCTCGGCCAATCTGGAAACGGCCTTCTGGCTGGAAAGCGACCGTATGCTTAACCTTGCTTTCAGCGAAAAAAGCCTCGAAGTGCAGCGCAATGTGGTGATGGAGGAATTTAAGCAGCGTTACCTCAATCAGCCTTACGGCGATGTATGGCTGCGCCTGCGTCCGCTGGTGTATAAGCAGCATCCTTACCGCTGGGCCACCATCGGCAAAGAACTGAGCCATATTGAAAACGCCGACATTGAAGACGTGAAAGCTTTCTTCAGCAAACATTACAATCCGCAAAATGCCATTATGGTAGTGGGCGGACAGGTAACGGTTGATCAAGTGAAGCAACTGGCCGAAAAATGGTTTAGCCCCATCCCTGCCGGCGAACGCTATGTACGCAGCCTGCCGCAGGAGGCTACCCAGCAGGAAGAGCGCCGCGAAGAGGTATCGGCCAAAGTACCGCTGAATGATGTGTACATTGCCTTCCAAATGCCGGGGCGTACCAGTAATGCTTATTACGCCATTGATTTGCTGTCGGATATTTTATCGCGCGGTCATTCATCACGCTTATATCAAAGCCTGGTAAAAGAGCAGCAGCTGTTCAGCGAAATTCATGCCTACATGACCGGCAGTTTGGACACCGGCATGTTTGTAATTGAAGGCAAACCATCGGAAACAGTGACCATTGAAGAGGCCGAAGCAGCCGTATGGCAGGAACTGGAAAAACTAAAAACTGCGCCGGTGCCTGAAAATGAGCTCACCAAGGTGAAGAATAAAACAGAATCGACCATGGTGTTTTCAGAAATGGGACTGCTGGACAAAGCCATGAATCTGGCTTACTTTGAATTGCTGGGTGATGCCGATTTGCTGAACCATGAAACAGAACACTATCTGGCGGTTACCGCGGAGACCATTCAACAGCAGGCACAGCAGTTATTCCGCAAGGATAATTCGTCCACTTTAATTTATTTAGCAGAGAAAACCGATCCTCAGGCTGCCTGATGGCGGTAAATGAATATATAAAATGCTTAACAGAACTACTGCACCTTCCTTTAATTCTATCGAACCGGTACGTTTGCTCAACCCGCAGCATGAAACGTTGGATAACGGCTGTCAATTGTATTGGTTTAATTCGGGCGGACAGGATTTAGTGCGTATTGAATGGATATTTGCCAACCTGCGTTTCAATCCGGCCAAGCCCTTATTGAACCTAGCTACCAACAGCCTGCTTACCGAAGGTACTACCCGGCTCACCGGCTCGCAGATTGCCGAACAGGTAGATTATTATGGCGCTTTTTTGCAGGCCGATTATGGCTTTGACCATTCGCAGTTATCCCTGTATACCCTGAATAAGCATTTAGGTTCTACCCTGCCTATCATCAAAGACATGCTGACGGATTCCACCTTTCCTGAAAAGGAACTGGCCACTTATATTCGTAACCAGCAGCAAAAATTGCAGGTAAGCCTGCAAAAAAATGATGTGGTAGCACGGCGTGTGTTTAATAAGGCCATGCATGGAGACAACCTGTACGGCCTTACCGCCGAAGCGGAAGATTACCAGCAATTGCAGCGTGAAGACCTGCTGGTACATTTTAAGCAGATGTACCAACCCTCCAACTGTACGTTGTTTGTGGCCGGCAAGGTAAGCGACGAAATGCTGCAACAACTGAAGACTATTTTTGGCAGCGAATGGCGAAATAGCGCTGAGCCTGCTGATACTTCACAACCGCAATTAAGTCCGTCGCAAGAGCTTTTTTATTTTAAAGAAAAACCTGAGGCCTTGCAATCGGCTATCCG
>CAXTCH010000159.1:0-7618 GCA_964241945.1 uncultured Mucilaginibacter sp. | reverse complement strand
GTTATTTTGTTGGCGCGTTAAGCAACATGTTTTATAAAACGCTGTTTAAAAAAGCAAATGAGCAAAGTATTTACTATAGTTGACGGATTGGAAAATCTGGGGGCCATGCGCACCGGCGGACAGGGTTCTGTTTATAAAGGGCGCCGGCAGGCAGCCATTTATACCGCCGTGAAATTGCTGCCCACTCCTGTGCATTCCGAATCGGGCGATGACAAGAATTATCGCAGTTTTCAGAATGAAGTAAGCAAACTGTTGAAGGTAAACGAGCAGGCATCGCCTTATGTAGTAAAAATTTTAAGTTCGGGCATTACCGAAACAGGTTCATTCCCTTTCATTGAGATGGAATACATTGAGGGGCCTGATTTATCGGAACTGCTGCAGGAACCTCACCCAAAAGTATTCCCCATTCGCGAAGTAATTAAAGTAGCCGACCAGTTGGCATTAGCCTTGGCACACTGCCACCGGGTGGGCGTAATGCATGGCGACATTAAAAGCAATAACGTGCGCTTCAACACCCGCAGCGGCAATTATGTGCTGCTCGATTTTGGCCTGGCCGCCATGAACGAGGAACAACGCCGCACCAGTATGCGCCATGCCGGAGCCATTGAATTTATGGCGCCCGAGCAAAGCCGGGGCGAGATGCTGTCGCAAACGGATGTGTATAGTTATGGTGTGATACTTTTTGAATTACTGGCAGGGCAGGTACCCTTTCCTTTAGACAACCATAGCGAAACCGCCCGCAATACGGTAATGGTGGCGCATATGGAGCAGGAAGTACCCGACCCGCTTGAACTTCGTCGGCAACACATGCCTGCCGAATGGACGCCGGAGCAAATCACCCGTGAACTGGCTGTACCCACCTGGCTGTTAAAAATTCTTGACTGCTGCCTGAAAAAGGAACCGGGCGAACGTTACCGCGACGGGCAAGCTCTACAGGAAGCCGTGGCCGAAGGGAGTTTGCAGGCTGCCGAAGCGGCTATGGGAAAAACGGAAGCGGTAACTGCCCCCGTGCAGGGCTTGCAAACCGGCGAAAGCGTAACGGCGCTGCAAAGTGAAAACGAGCGGCTGCTGGCTTTGGTGAGCCAGTTTCAGCAGGAAAAACAGGTGTATGAACAGGAGCGCATAGATGAGTTCAGTACTTCAAGGGTATACTTGTCGCGCCCGGTATTTACCGGTTTGCTGGTGCTGCTGTTTGCGTTTATGATTTTTTCCGGCTACGCGTTGTTTTTTCAGAAACACCCGATAGGTCCGGCGGCGGTAGGGGGTAATGATACTACCGCTACAGCTTCATCACCGCGTGTGGATACGCCCATGCGCACCGAAAGTAATTACAACACCCCGGAGCGGGATACCAGCCGGAAGATGGCTGCTGATAGTATACAACGGGCAATTATCCGGCAGGCAAAAGCCGCCCGTGAAGCCGAAAAACGGCAGCAGCAACAGGCAGATAGTGCGCAGCAAAACCAGGAAGATACAACGGGTAATAATTCGCCTTCAGGCAATGAATAGCAAGATGGTTGACACCGCCATACTATAAGTTGTCCGTATAAATTTACAGCTAATAACCTATTAGAACAGCACTTTATGGAATCCAAGCCAAATTTCTGGCAGCGTATAGGGATACAGGATTGGTTTCTGACCAACGAAAGTACAAAAACACAGGAGCCTGTTGCCTTAACGCCTGATAACGTATATGATTATATCGTTCAAAAGTTTAAAGACTCTATCGGGCAGTTGTCGTTTGCCAACCGTATTGTATTTTATCATGAATTTATCATCAGCTTCAACACTGAAGATTATCATGAGTTTATGCGCAATAAGCAGGGCATCTTCGGTCTCATTGTACAGGAGTGTGTAAAGAAGTTTTACGAAATATTGCGCGAGTACCGGGCCCAGGGAAAAACCGTACAGCCTTCAGGTTCCAAGTGGGTATTCCGCCTGGTATCGCACCCCGATTATGTGCGCGGCGATAAAGGTTTTATCGGCAAATTATTACCTGATAATAACGCTCAGCAGGAAGAAAACCTAAGGGTTACCTTCATTCCCCGCCAAACCGGTATTGCGCAAACCTTCGATGTAAATCACGAAGTGTTGAAAGGCTTTACTTACTACAGCGAAGGATATTATGAGCTGCCCTATGAAGATGATTTAGAAACCGAAAACGAGGGGCAAAAAGCGGCCACTACTTACGCCCGTTTGGAAACCATTTTTCCGGACCAGCAGTTTTCGGGCCGAAAGGTAGAATATATGATGAAGGATGAGGAGATCATCATATCGGGTAAAGAAGAAACCCGGCATGATGCGCACATCTTTAGAATACCATCGGATTGGGTAAATGTGCCGCATCTGCGCATACGTTATAACCGGGCCGATGGTAAATTTTACCTGGCCTCTTTCGGCGAAATGACCACGCTGAATGAAAATTTGGTGGCGCGCAGTGATGTAAACGCACCGCAGTGGGTAGAATTGCCCGTCAACTCCCGCATGTTGCTGAACGGCATTATTGGCGTTAACCTGTTTAAAGCATAAGTTATGACATCACAAATTTTATCTGTGGGTTTATTGGTAATGGCCGTGCTGTTACTTATTACTCATTTTGCTGACATTAAACAATCAGGTAAACGCAATGGCTGATCACTTTTTCGGGCTTACAGATGTGGGCAGGATACGCACCAATAATGAGGATACCTTTATTGCGCAAACTGTGCAACAGGGCAAACTGGTGTTAGCCGGAGTAATAGACGGTGTGGGAGGGTATGACGGTGGAGAGATTGCTGCCGAAATAGCCCGCGAACAGATGATTGCTCAATTTGCGGCATCCGCGGCCGACCAAATAGCAGTGTTAACGTCTGCCTTTAACGCGGCCAACCGGCATATTTACCAACGTAAGCTGGAAGAAACGAAATTAAACAGCATGGCATGCGTGGCTACGCTGGCGGTAGCCGATGTAACGAACAACCAGTTTTACTATGCGCATGTGGGCGATACCCGCTTGTATTTGTTTCGAGATCAATCTTTAATTAAAATTACCAAAGATCATTCTTTTGTAGGCTTCTTGGAAGATTCAGGCCGGTTGACGGAGTCGGCTGCTATGAATCACCCTAAGCGGAACGAAATTAATAAGGCCCTGGGTTTTGACCATAGCGTTAGCGGCGAAAAGGATTATATTGAAACCGGTCAGTCTCCTTTTTTACCAGGCGACTTGCTGCTCCTGTGCAGTGACGGCTTAACCGACATGGTGGATAAAGAGGAAATTACCCGAACGCTGGCGGCCGATACGTCTTTAGCTGAAAAGGCCGGTCAATTGATTGCCGCGGCTAACCGCAATGGCGGTCGCGATAATGTGACGGTGGTTTTAGTACAAAATCATAAAGCCCCGGTACAGCAAAAAGCTACCATGCCGGTAAATACTGCTGTTCAAAATCAGCCCGGGGCGATACCATCTCCTGCTGTTGAACCTGAACAAGTACGGCAACATCAGGAAGCTGCCGACAGCTATCACAAGCGCAGCAATGGTTTAACCATCTTGTTTGCAGTATTATTCCTGCTCTCACTGGCAGCTGCATTATGGCTGTATATCGAACCTGTATCAACAACTCCGGCAGTGTTGGAGACGCAGGCCCTAAAGCCGCCGGGAAAAAAGGCGGTTAACGCACAATTATTAAAGCTGCAGGACACGCTCAGCAAACTTAAAGGCGATACCTTGTTACTTACGGATGCCATGTTTCAGCAGCCTTTGCTGATAACTGATACGCTGAAAATTACGCAGGATACGCTTTATATAAAAACCAGGGGTAATGTGGAGTTAAAAAGAGATTCCACCTATGCGGGACCAGCCATATTTTTAACATCTTCCTGTAAACACATAGTTATTGACGGACTAATATTTCAGGATTTTACTACGGGGATACTTACTGCCAACAATGCACTGCAATTAAAAAATGTACAGTTTATAAACTGCCTTTATTCAGTACACGTTGCATACGCCTTTCCTGACCATAAGCCGGTAACCGGTACGATATCCGCTATGGCGTTTCATGCCGATACTATAATCATAACCAGCCCAAAACCGCATGCAGCAAAATGATACCCTAACCCCCGGCAGGGGTAAAGAACGCTTGTTTTTGATTTTGCTCACTGTATTGCTGGGATTACTTTTCTTTCGGTTGTATGGGGTATTACAACAGCGTTTTGCTGATGTGCCGGAACGTTTGCGCGAAGGCGCCATGGTCAACCTGAATGCTCCTGACCCGGCCGGGCATTTAAGAGAACTATTGCAAAAAGGTTACTATTTTGACGACAAGCACGATATAGATCTGATCGAATCTACTGTAGCTGAGCATATCGGCGTCGGCGAAAAAATGGACAACATTGGGGAACTCAACAAGCGCAAGTATGAGGTCAATGCCGATGAAGCTTTTGCAAAAGGGGGTGAGTCGTTCAAAAAGCGCGTAACGGCTTCGCGGTCGTTGTTGGGTTACACGGGACAGGACTCCCTGCGCTTTGTACAAGAACAGCACAATCCGCCTGCTGTACCTGCCCTAGTAGATGCTGCTTTGGGCAACTATAATATTTCCGGAAAAATTGTGCATGAAGAAGATCCTGTACCTGGTGTGTTGGTGCGGCTGGATATGATTTTGCCTCAAGATAGCATTTACAATGACAATCCTACGGATGCCGTACAGAATATCAACCAAAGCATAGCATCGCTCAGGAAAATATATACGCCCGATAGCAGCGGCCGTCGCCGTTTGCAATCGCTCACCGCTTTTGCCCGTACCGATGCAGAAGGTAATTATACTTTTGCGCATCTGCCCGATGATAAAGCTTACAAGGTATTGCCCCTGCAGCCGGGCTATCAGTTTGGCGCTTCACAAGGCGTGGAGGGATTGGACGAGGATGTTGCTTTTAACTTCCGCCAGTCGCCGCATGTAATCCGCCTGCTGTCTACCCGCGATTTTAATATCCTGAAAAAAGAAAAATCACTTATTGTACGCACACCGCAGGAGTTTAACCGGTGGTACTGGATCATCACCGGCTGCTTCTTTGCCGGCTTCTTCATCGTCCACCTGTTGCTTTCTGTAAAGTTCAGCACCGCCGACCAGTTAATTTTACCGGTAGTGATGCTGCTTGCCGGTATGTCGGTCCTAACCCTGCTTAGTTTACAGGACCCGTTGCGCGATCGTTTTCTGGCTAAAGAAACCTTGCTTTACCTGAGCCTCGGCCTGGCAGGCATAATGGTAATGCTGTTCATTAATTTGCGCCGCTTTACGGTCGACTCCTGGTTTTATCGCTTGCTTGTATTTAAAAGCAGCCGCTCTGCCGCCAATGGCTGGCCCTGGGTGGTGGCGGCTATGCTATTGCTGATGCTCACTATCCGCTTCGGCAGCGGACCCGAAGGCAGCGGCGTAAAAGTAAATCTTTTTGGCTTTCAGCCCAGTGAGATTGTAAAGTATCTTATCATTCTATTTTTGGCCGGTTTTTTCGCTGCTAATGAGCGGTTAATCAGTGAATATACCACCTGGGCAAAACGCTGGTCGTTTTTTTCTTTTGCGCTGATAGCCATTTTGTTTACGCTGTTGCTGTTCCTGTTATTGGGCGATTTAGGGCCGGCTATGGTGGTATGCTTTACCTTTATTGCGCTGTTCTCCTTCTCGCGCGGCGATTTTATGTTTATGGCTTCGGCCGTGGTTACTTATATTATCGTTTCGTGGATTGTTAAAAATGTATGGCTGTCGGCATTAATCACCGCCATCATCGTGGGTGGATTAATGCTGTTCCGGCGCGGACAAATGAGTGAGTCGGCCATTATGATACTGGTGATTATGGTCGCTTTTGTGACCATTGACCAGATACCGCATTTAGGCCAGGTATTTCCAGGCCCGGTACAACGCCTAACCGACCGTAAGGCCATCTGGCAGGATGCATGGAACAACGAGGTATACGGAGGCGACCAGGTAGCTAACGGCTTATGGGCCATGTCGGGCGGTGGCATCACTGGTCAGGGTATCGGGCAGGGCTTTGCCAAAACTATCCCCGAAGCGCACACCGATATGATTTTACCTTCCATGGGCGAAGAATTTGGATGGATGGGTATCGTTTGCATCTTTGTATTGTTCTTGCTGTATCTGCATCGGTCTATCATTATAGGCCGGGGTACCGGCACGCCTTTCCTGTTTTATTTATGTGCAGGTATTGGCTTGTCCACCTTTGTGCAGTTTTTGCTGATTGCGGGCGGTTCTACAGGCGCCTTGCCCTTGTCGGGCGTGTCATTGCCGTTTCAAAGCTACGGCGGGTCATCGCTGGTAGCTAATTTGCTGGCTTCCGGGTTCCTCTTGTCGGCTTCGCGGGTAAAAGGTACAGCAGTGCAAATGAACTTTATCACCAAACAGCAGGACCGTAACTTAGTGCCGGCCTTGCTGGCGGCTTGTATAGGTTTGGCTTTGCTTACGGTGAACGTATCTCGCTATTTATTTAACAACAAAAAATGGGTGGTACAACCGGCGCTGGTGGCTGATAAAAGCGGGGCACGCATGTTTAGTTATAATCCGCGTATTGCTATTTTGATGAACCGCCTGCAAGCCGGCAGTTTATACGATCGTAACGGGTTAATATTAGCCACCAGTAAACCTGAAATGATCCGCAAACAGCTAAACCAGCTGATGGCCGCCGGATTACCGGATTACAACCTCGATTCTGCGGAGCATAAGCGTCTGGAGCGTTATTATCCATTCGAAGAACAAGCTTTCTTCTGGACCGGCGACGCTAATACCGGCGTGTTCAACGGCAGCACCAACGGCTACTTCGGGGAGTATGAACATGCTGCCGATTTACGCGGTTTCAGGATGCCCACTACCAATTACAATGTAACGGCAACCCGCTATAAAGAAGACCGCTTTTTGCCGCGGGGCGTTAAGGAAATGACGGTGGTGAAAAAGGATTACAGGGCTATAGCTCCCTTGCTGCTGGCAGGCATTAACAGTGCAGCGGTAGACTCATTTAAAAACCGTAACCGTGATGTGAAGCTAACGGTGGATGCCGGTTTGCAAACAGAAATTCAGAAATCGATAGCGGCAGATACTGCTTTGCAGGATAATCGGGTGTCGGTGGTAGTTATGGAATCCGGTACGGGTGATGTGCTGGCTTCATCGGTATATCCTTTGCCACCGGTGCACAACTGGGAGCAACTCACCATGACAACGGCTGAGCAAAATACACTGGCCAACTGGATGACCACGGTTGACTTAGGATTCACCTATGCCACTCAACCGGGCTCAACAGCCAAAGTGCTTACTTCCATGGCCGCGTTCAACAAGTTAGGATTGGCAGCCGCTGATCAAAAATATACGGTAAACGCCAATGAGCGTATCCGTACCAAAGGCATCGAGCCTGATGAAACAGGTATTATCTCATTGGAACAGGCCGTAGTGCATTCTAACAATGTGTACTTCATTAAACTGGCTAACCAGCAGCACTTGCAGGAGGATATGGCTACACTATACCTGAAAACAGGCATGTTTCTGCATGGCGTAGGCGGTTACTATTATGATCGTCAAAGCTTGAGTGTTGCGCAGGAAGACAAGTGGCGAACACTGTGGCGTAAAACGGAGTTTAATAC
>CAXTCH010000158.1:5037-7620 GCA_964241945.1 uncultured Mucilaginibacter sp. | reverse complement strand
AGCTTGTAACTGATGTTTTTGACATGGAACCTGCCTACTTCGGCTGGATGATGGATGGCGACTTTTCCCTGTACACCAAACGTAAGCGGGAGGATGTGCATAACCGCTGGCATGCCGAACGGGTGGCTAACCGGCCGCCGCGGGTACCACAGCCTGCACATCAAAAACAGCAATCGCAGCAGCCATCACAAAATCAACACAACAGGCCGCAGCAAAAGCATCAGCAACAGAAACCACACAACCGGCCACAGCAAACCCCTTATCAGAAAAAGGAAGAACCCGGCCGCCCGGTAAACGAGGAAATGCTGCAATTGCTGGCCAACAAATTTAAAAAAGGTTAAATGTCGGCATCAGAGTCTGGCTATCACTAATCCTTTTATAATTCAAAAACGTACAATTCACGTTTTTATATAATCTTTGTACACGGCCCAATATTTGTCCGGCCGGCTATATTTTTATTTGAGAAGACGATATGAAAAATGCATTTGAAATTGTGGGTGGAAAGCCGCTGAAAGGTGAAATTATACCGCAAGGGGCTAAAAACGAAGCCTTACAAATTATTTCAGCTGTATTACTTACCCCCGAAAAAGTTACCATCAGCAATATACCTGACATTCAGGATGTCAATAAACTCATTGAATTATTGGGCGACATGGGCGTTAGCATAGAACGCCTTTCACCCGATACTTACAGTTTCGAAGCCAAAGACATCAACCTCGATTTCTTTACTTCGGAAGAATTTAAATCAAAAGGCAGCGGTTTACGCGGCTCGGTAATGATTGTAGGCCCGCTGCTGGGCCGCTTCGGCAAAGCCTCTATTCCGAAACCGGGTGGCGATAAGATAGGCCGGCGTCGTTTGGATACCCACTTTTTAGGTTTTGAAAAACTGGGCGCCCGCTTTAATTACAGCGCTGCCGAAGGTTTTTTCAATGTAGATGCTTCGGACTTAAAAGGCACTTATATTTTGCTCGATGAAGCTTCAGTGACAGGAACTGCTAATATTGTAATGGCAGCAGTATTGGCTAAAGGCACTACTACCATTTACAACGCTGCCTGTGAGCCTTACCTGCAGCAGTTGTGCAAAATGCTGAACCGCATGGGTGCTAAAATCAGTGGTATTGGTTCTAACCTGTTGAGCATTGAAGGCGTGGATTACTTAGGCGGTACTGAGCACCGGATGCTGCCCGATATGATTGAAATTGGTTCCTTCATCGGCTTAGCGGCCATGACAGGTTCTGAAATTACAATTAAAGATGTCCAGTATAAAGAATTAGGCATCATCCCGGATACGTTTAAACGCCTTGGCATCAAGATGGAACTGCGTGGTGATGATATTTACATCCCCGCCCAGGAACATTATGAAATCGAAACATTTATCGACGGTTCCATCATGACTATAGCTGATGCCCCCTGGCCCGGCTTTACGCCCGACCTGCTGAGCATTGTACTAGTGGTGGCTACGCAGGCTAAAGGCTCGGTGCTTATTCATCAGAAAATGTTTGAGAGCCGTTTATTCTTTGTAGATAAACTGCTGGATATGGGTGCCCAGATTATTTTGTGCGATCCGCACCGTGCCACTGTTATCGGGCTGGATAAGCAGGTGCAACTGCGCGGCATTTCTATGACTTCGCCCGATATCCGGGCCGGCGTGTCACTGCTGATTGCCGCGCTGTCGGCCAAGGGTAAGTCAACTATTTATAATATCGAGCAAATTGAGCGTGGCTACCAACATATTGATACCCGCTTAAAAGCCTTAGGTGCTGATATTACCCGAATATAAAGCAATTTATATTCGGGTAATATCTAACAGCACCGGCAAAACACCGGTGCTGTTTTGTTTTATCTTACTTTTAAAACTATCTGTCATGGGTGCTTTCCTTAACCCTTTTAAGTTGTATGCAAAAGCTTACAGCGGTTTATCCTCCAATAGTTGGTACCTGTCGCTGGTAATGCTCATCAACCGTAGCGGTACGATGGTGATTCCGTTCATGACTATCTACTGTACTCAGCAACTGCATTTCAGCATTTCAAAAGCCGGTTATATACTGGCCTTGTTTGGCCTGGGGTCTATCCTCGGCGCTTTTCTGGGCGGAAAAATTACCGACCGTTTTGGCTTCTATGAAGTTCAGGTGGGCGCCCTGCTGGTTGGCGGATTACTTTTTATAGTATTGGGCTACCAGCACACCTTTCTGACCCTGGGCACCGGGACCTTCATCTTAAGCGTTTGCAATGAAGCTTTTCGTCCGGCCAATTCGGCTGCCATTGCCCATTACAGTTCGGCAGAGAATAAAACCCGCTCCTACTCGCTCAATCGCCTGGCAGTAAATTTAGGCTGGGCTTTTGGCGGCGCTATTGGGGGCTTTTTAGCTTCTGTTAACTACCAGTGGTTGTTTTGGGCCGACGGACTGACGAATATTTTAGCAGCGCTGATTCTACTTAAAGTACTTCCCTATACCTCGGCTAAAGCATTACCCGCACAAAGGTCGGATCAGCACGTAACCTCAAGCTCCGCGTATCAGGATAAACTATACTTATGGTTTATTTTTTTGGTGGTTATATTTGCCGCCTGCTTTTTCCAATTGT
>CAXTCH010000158.1:0-4937 GCA_964241945.1 uncultured Mucilaginibacter sp. | reverse complement strand
TACTTATGGTTTATTTTTTTGGTGGTTATATTTGCCGCCTGCTTTTTCCAATTGTTCAGTATGCAGCCCGTATTTTATAAAACACAGTGGCATTTTAATGAACGCTTTATCGGCATGCTGATGGCTTTGAATGGTGTGTTAATTACGGTAATTGAAATGGCGCTGATTTATAATTTAGAAGGAAAATGGCATCCGCTTAAATACATTGCTTCAGGCATGCTGGTTACCGCCCTGGGCTTCATCGTGGTCAATTTGTTCCCCCCAGCAAAATGGGTAGCCGTTGTAGCCATACTGATGGTAACCATTGGCGAAATTTTGAGTATGCCATTTATGAACGCCTTTTGGGTAGAACGCACCACCCCTGGTAATCGCGGACAGTATGCGGCGTTGTACACCATGGCCTGGTCATCATCGCAAATACTTGCGCCCGCTATGGGGAGTCGGGTTGTCTTGTACAGCAACTACAGCACTTTGTGGTGGCTGGTAGGCGGCATATGCGCGTTGTGTGCTTTAGGCTTTTTGTGGTTGTACGCGGTTTCCAATTCAAAAACCGTCCAAGTACATTCTTAAAGAGTTTGCTCTTCGTAATCAGGAAACTGTAATCGGCAAACACTGTTAAATAAACTTACACTCAAACAGCGATATGTTAAAAGCCATAATTACCGATCTTGACAATACCGTTTATTCTGTACGTTCCATAGCCGACCGCTTATTTATTCCTTTAGTTGACTTGATGGAGCAATACCGCGATGAAATTGGCGAAAAGCAGATACAAATAATTAAACAGGAATTGATGAAAAAACCCTGGCAAAAGGTTTCTGAAGAACACCATGTCCCTGACGAACTTTGGAAAAAAGGTACCGTTCTCCTTAAGAATCTGACGTATGATTTACCTATGCAAACTTACGCCGATTACCAGTATATGAAGCAGGTAAACGCTGAG
The DNA here is from genome assembly GCA_964241945.1 of uncultured Mucilaginibacter sp. GTDB lineage: Bacteria > Bacteroidota > Bacteroidia > Sphingobacteriales > Sphingobacteriaceae > Mucilaginibacter. The sequence goes on along the minus strand of CAXTCH010000158.1, from coordinate 3,994 downwards.
AAATTTCTGGTAACTACCGGCTTTTTAAAGCTACAGGAAAGCAAAATTAAAATGCTGAATATCTCCAAAGATTTTAAAAGCTACTATATAGTTGATCCTGAAACCACCCAAAAAACCAAACAGGATGTCTTTCAGGAAATATTAAACCAATATCATTTGCAGCCAGATGAAGTATTGGCAGTAGGCGATGATCCGGATTCGGAAATAAAGTTTGCTAAGGCTTTAGGCGTCATTACTTACCTGTTCGATGAAAAAAATGCATACCCGCCTAACACCGCCGATTATCAATACGATACCTTAGCGCACTTATCCGAACTATTTAATTAATCCATCAAGCGCTGCATTGTTGCCAGCAGCTTTCAGTATCCTGACAGTAACTAATAATTGCCCGATATGACGCATGGTATGTTCGGCTGCATGTGTGTATAACCCTATCACTGTAGATGGCAATTGATTACGGCCTACACCACGGGGTTCTGTAAGTGTATTGATGTCTGCATTTTTCAAGTATTCAATGGCAGCGTTTGCACGGGCGTTAAATTTTTCAATCAGCCCTTCTAACGTATCATCAGTTTCGGCAGGGTTGCCTTCGGCCTTCAAATATTGTAACTGCTCAGCGCTTAAAGATTTGCCTTCGGCATAAGTGAATATCCGGTCGAGCACACCAGATATGTGCTGTAAATGGAAACCAGGTGAGGCTACACCTGCAGGTTTCAGCCACAGTAAGGTTTCAGGAAAATCCTTCATCCATATAGCCACTTCTTCACGTGCCTGCTGTAAGGCAAAAGCCAGCGGCTGCAATAAAACCAGAATGCCGTCAATCGGTCCTTCCAGCCAAACTTCAGGAAATTTTTGTGACGTATTCATGATCGCTGATAATAAAGTTGTATGTCCTGTTTATTAAACTATCCTTATAAAGTTAAGTTTCAACAAAAAATTTTCGACCCTAACTGCTTTGCTGGTCTGTTTTGTATTTCAGGTGCAGCATCAATTTGTGTTAGGGAGTAAAAGCATAACCTGCATACAAACCTGTACATAATAGCAGAATTATCAGCCATAAACTAAATTCAAAAATCCTTATCGGCATAGTGTACTGTTAACAAAAAGCTCACCTGCAGCCATATTGATATGTGAACATGTGTAGTTATCGGCAAACGTTTATTAATGGTATAGGGATTGCAGAGTGAGTTACACGATAAATCAACTTCCTATGGTAATGAATATACTTAAACGCACAGGTGTGTTATATGTAAGCCTGCTCATGATGGCTGCTACCGCTTTGCTGATAGTGCAGGGCTGCCACAAAAAGAGCCGCTCAGATATGGGGCAGGCCTTATACACACAAACTCACAACAAAATTTATAAAAATATCACCCCTGAGGCTTACGCAGCAGTTTTTACCAAAGTCTTAGGTGAGCAAAAAAACAACTTAAGTAATCCGAACCTGATCACGGCATTTTACGAAAAAAATGAAAACGACCCGGTTTTTGTGATGGAGCATTTGAAAAACAATGATTTAAGAGCACTGGCCGATTACTGCCAGCGGGCAGGCGAACACGGACTAAAACCGCAGTTATTTAAAGGTGACCAGATTATGGCGCTGGTAAATAAGCTGCAAAGCAAGGATGCCATCAAAACTACAGATGAGGTTTACCAGACTATGGCTCAGTTGGAGTTGATGACCGCAAATTCGTTAATCAATTATGCTAACGCGTTGGAATTTGGTATTATCAGCCCGAGAAAGATATATGCCAGGTACTACACCCAAACTCAGCGCCCTGATAGCACTTCGATGAGTGCTGCTTTAAATGCCAAAAGCATCAAATCCTTTTTAGACAGCATTCAGCCTAAAAATTCTCAGTATATTGCTTTACAGAAAACTTTAAACAGCGGTGTTACCGCACCGGGCATGACTAAGGAGGAAACCCAGAAAACGATAGCTGTTAATTTGGAACGCCTGCGCTGGAAAAATAAGCCTAATGCCGACAAGTATGTCATTGTAAACATTCCTGATTTCAGATTAGATGTAATGGAAAATGGCCACTCCGCCCTGAATATGAAAGTGTGTGTAGGACAAGGCCGAAATGATAACAATGCAACCACCTTAGCCGAGTATGACGAAAACGATAAAGTTGATCGTCCTTTTGACCGCGAAACGCCGCAGTTGAATAGTATGATTTATACTGCGCAGGTAAATCCGGTTTGGAACATACCCAGCAGCATTGCGGGCAAAGAAATTATACAACACGTCATGGACGATCCCTATTACCTGTCGAATGAAGGTATAGATGTGTACAAAAACGGTAAGTTGATAGACGATCCGGAAACGGTGGACTGGAAATCTGTAAGTAATGATTTATCCGCTTACTCGTTCAAGCAACGCCCCGGCGAAAAGAACTCATTGGGAAAAATCAAATTTTTATTTCCTAATAAAAGCAGTGTTTATTTGCATGATACTCCGGCCCAGGCGCCCTTTAACAGTGCTATGCGGGCCGTAAGCCACGGCTGCGTTCGCCTTGAAAAGCCGCAGGATCTGGCTCATGAACTATTTGGTGATGGTGAAAAGTACCAAACCATTGCGCAAGCTATGGGCGAAGATAACGCCAAACCGCAAGATATTGCACTTCCGCACAAGGTGCCGGTTTACATTACCTACGTTACCTGCTGGGTAGACGAAAACAATACCCTGCAATTTAGAAAAGATGTATACGGTTTAGATTTGGTGTTGTACGGGCACATGCAGAAATACATGAGCGCATAAATAAAGCGCTATAACAAAAAGGTCCCTAACCGTTCAGTTAGGGCCCTTTTTATTTTTATTGTTAAGCCGCCCCGATTTCAGTTTGCAGCGCACTCAACCAGCTATTAAACAAGCGTGATTCAATTTCTACTGCTTTGTCAGCATGTATTTGCCAATCAGGCGAAAATTGGCGTAGTTGGTTTAACATCTCTTCCAGGTGTCCCTCTTCTTCTAAGATGATAGACTTGACATTCACCTTGCTGCCTGCTTCAGTAAGCGCGTCCTGATAAATCGGATAAAGCTCATCGGCGCGTACTTCAATGGCATAAGTTACCAGCAGATAAGCGGCAAAACGTAACTCTTTACCTTGCAATTGAAGCTTATTTTTTAAATACCGGCATGCTTCAATATCCAATTGATTTAGATAATGTTTACTATAAGCCGAAGCGATGAGATATTCCGGAGAGTAAGTGGCGTACTGTGCAGCTTCAATTTTCTCCAACTGTTTTTTTAAGTAAAAAGCATGCCGGTGTTCTTCTGCCGCATGTTTTAAAATGATATAAGTAACCGTTGCCGGATCTTCACAAGCCGAAATTTTGCGTGCACCGGTATTTTCCATCAGCGAAAGCGTGTTTAGCCAGCGTGCATGTAAGTCATTATCTGCAATTATTGTATCCAGTATTTGCTTCAGTTCCATGGTGTGTTATAACGTTTCGAGGGCATGTTCAATGCGGCCATAAATATAGTTGAGCTGCTCATCGGTTATGCAATATGGCGGTAAAATATACAACACGTTACCTAAAGGCCGCAGAATGATGCCTTCCTGCAAAAAGTATTCATACAGGCGGTCGCGCAGCGAACTGAAATAAGAAGTGCTGCTGCCGGTCTCCCATTCCATAGCCAAGATAGTTCCGGTTTGCCTTACCGCTTTGATGCGTGGATGTGCTTGAATCTTTGCCGCAAATAGTTGATGTTTCTGAATAATACGGTTAATATGCTCAACAGTTTGTGGCTCCAAAAACAAGTCCATACTGGCTAAAGCTGCCGAACAGGCCACCGGATTGGCGGTGAATGAATGTCCGTGAAAAAGCGTTTTGTACCGGTCATCAGACAGAAATGCATCATAAATTTGCTGCGTACAAGTCGTAACGCCCAAGGCCATCGTACCGCCGGTCAAGCCTTTTGAAAAGCACATAATGTCAGGCTTGGCATCCATCCAGTCGGTGGCAAAACGCCGGCCTGTACGGCCGAAGC
>CAXTCH010000157.1:4037-7636 GCA_964241945.1 uncultured Mucilaginibacter sp. | reverse complement strand
TCACATACCTGATGCCGGCACTGCTCGGTGACCAGCTCGGGTTCAAACGTGGAATGGCCGATGTCCAGGTGCTCCAGCCGGTGGCGCAGATCCTGTTTGATGTGGTCAAACGTAGAAATTTGATCGGCATCTATCACAATGTGTGCAGTTAATGCATTTTCGGTAGTGCTTAGCGCCCATACGTGCATGTGGTGCACATCTTGCACTCCCTTGGCTTTCAGCAGTTCGGCCCTTATTTTTTCCAGATTCATCTCGTTGGGTACGCCATCCATTTCCAGGCGGATACTGTGCATCAGCAAATTCCAGGTACCGGTAACGATAACAACAATGATAATTAAGCTTACCACACTATCCAGCCAGTACCAGTGTGTAAAATAAATGATTAATCCTGATATGACCACGCCTAAAGACACCAGTGCATCAACGGCCATGTGCAGGTAAGCCCCTTTTACATTCAGGTCTTTCTCTTTATCCTTCATAAACAGCCATGCAGTAACGGCATTAACGCCAATACCAATTAAGGCTACCCAAGCCACTGTACCGCCGGCAACGGGCTCAGGGTGCATCAGGTGCCGCACGGCTTCATACCCAATCAGGGCAATAGAAGCCAGTAAAATAACCGCATTAAGCAGCGATACAATAATGGTGGAACGCTTATAGCCGTAAGTGAATTTTTGGCTGGCACTTATTTTAGCCAGCTTAAAGGCCAGCAGGGCCAAAGCCAAACTGGCTACATCGCTCAGGTTATGGCCGGCATCGGTGAGCAGCGAAAGCGAATGACTGGAAAACCCGACAATGGCCTCAATGACGACAAAGACTGAATTGAGGATGATACCAATAATAAAAGCGCTGTTTAAATGATCAAGCTTGGGCGCATGATCGTGGTGATGATGGTGCCCTGCATGAGAATGATCGTGACCGATTGACATATGCAAATTTACGCATTATTGTAAATCAGAAGGTTAGATTGGTGTTAAAAGTTAGTTCATCATCGCACTAAATTAACTTATTGATGATGATACGGTTCTCCTTTTATAATGGTAAACGCCCGGTACAGTTGTTCGGTAAAAAACAGGCGTACCATCTGGTGCGAAAAAGTCATGCGCGAAAGGGACAGCTTTTCATTAGCCCTGCGGTATACACCGGCATCAAACCCATAGGGGCCACCAATAATGAATACCAGATTTTGTACGGCACCGATATTCTTTTTATTAAGATAGTCCGCAAATTGCGCCGAGGTAAATTCGTGGCCGTTTTCATCCAGCAATACCACATGGTCGGTGTTAGATAACTTTTTTAAAATCAGTTCTGCTTCTTTGGCCTTTTGCTGCTCGGTGCTGAGGGCCTTAGTGTTTTTAAGTTCGGGCAGGTCAATTACTTCTAATTTAGTATAGTGCTTCAGGCGCTTCAGGTAAGTGTCTATGCCTTCCCTAAGGTAGGCATCTTCAGTTTTGCCTACAGTAAGCAGCGTAATTTTCATGGATACAAAGGTAGGTATTTGGGCATGGCAGATAAAAATCGTTTACTTTGATAAAATTTACTTGCTATGAATTCGGCCTTGCTGGAACAATATCATCACAACGCAACGCATGCCCGGGCACAGATTGTGCACTTTGAAAAGCAACTTAACCGATACTCATTTTTAAGGTTAGCAGTATTTGTTTTACTGTTACTCGCTATCTATTTTTCGGTAGACCTGAATAGCTGGCCGCTGTTTATCAGCTGCTTTGTGCTATTAATCATCGCGTTCCACTGGTTGCTGAGTCGTCAGGCCGATTTTGAGGCCGGCAAAAATTATTTTACGCAGCTGCAGGCAGTTAATGAGAATGAAATAACCGGCATTACCGGCCATGGAAATGTGTATTACGATGGCTCTGTATTTTATGATGACAAACATCTGTACACGGCCGACTTAGATATTTTTGGCAAAAATTCTCTTTTTCAATTAGTTAATCGCTGTGCTACAACAGCTGGTAACCAGTTGCTTGCCCGTTGGTTAACGGCGCCGGCAGAAAAGCCGGATATTATTAAGCGGCAGGAGGCCGTAAAGGATATAGCTCCACAAAATAACTGGAAACTGGACTTGCAGTCTCTGCTTTTTTTTGCCCGGAAACAGGACAGGCAGGAAATGCGCCGCCTGTTTACGTACCTGAAAACTCCGGTAAAGTTATCTGACGAAGACTGGCTAAAGCATTATGTAAAGTTTGCGCCTTTTGTATTGCTTGTGGCAGCTATAGCCGCTATTTTTTATCCGCCAGCCCGGTTTGCAGTGGTATTAGTTGCATTGGCACATAACCGCCTGGTATCGTCAAAAAAAGAAGCTATTCAAAAAACTGATTTTATTGCGGGTAAATTAGGAAAAGCCTTAGGTCAATATACTGCCGTATTTGAGTTAATAGAAAATTCCACCTGGTCATCTGCTCGCTTAAACGAATTGATTAAACAGCTTAAAGCAGATCAGCAACGCTCGGTATCCTACCAAATCCGGCAACTGTCTGTATTTATTAACAAGCTGAATTACCGGTTAAATTTAGTGGTAAGTACGGTACTCAATATGGTGGCGCTGTGGGATGTCCGCCAGATGATGGCCATTGAAGACTGGAAGCGCAGTAACCACACCAATCTCGAAAATGCGTTTGAAGTGCTGGCAGAATTTGAGGCTTTATTGAGCCTGGCCGGTTTGGCTATTAATTACCCGGAGTGGAGCTTCCCGGTTATTGCCGAGGGCGACGCTTATACTTTAACGGCAAAAGATATCGCCCATCCGCTAATCCAGGCGGCGCAACGGGTGGAAAACGATTACAGTTTGCGGAATGCACGTCATATTGATTTGATTACCGGCTCAAACATGGCAGGCAAAAGTACTTTTTTACGTACCCTGGGTATCAATACCGTGCTGGCCCTATGCGGTGCACCGGTTTGCGCCGGCAGCATGAAGGTATCGGTAATGCAGCTGTTTACGTATATGCGTATTAAAGATTCACTCAACGAAAGCACCTCTACCTTTAAGGCTGAACTTGACCGCCTGCAATTGCTGTTGAAAACCGTAGAGCAACCGGGTAAGGTATTCTTCCTGATTGATGAAATGCTGCGTGGTACCAATTCGGTAGATAAATACCTGGGTTCGAAAGCAGTAATTGAACGGCTGATTGCCCGGCAGGGCACCGGTTTGGTGGCAACGCATGATTTGCAGCTGGCTGAACTGGAAAAAGATTATCCCCGTTACGTTCGCAATTTTTATTTTGACATTCAAGTCATCAATAACGAAATGCGGTTTGATTATAAACTCAAACCCGGCGAATGTAAAACTTTTAATGCCTCACTGCTGCTTAAACAAATCGGCATTGAGGTGAGTAGGGTATAAACGCTGTTAATTATTTCTTTTCTTCCTGCTCGGGCTCGTCCATATCGCTGCCTGCCGGTGTTGGCGGGGGCGGGGTGGTACTGGCCGGCAATGGTGTGCCGGGTGTTAAAAGGCTACGGCGCCTGCGGCGGGTATGGCCGCCAAACATATTGCGTAAAAATTCGCCAAAAGTATCAAAGTCGCGCTGGTAAATTAAACCTACGCCGTTTACATACTGGATGCTTAGCTGATCGGT
>CAXTCH010000157.1:0-3937 GCA_964241945.1 uncultured Mucilaginibacter sp. | reverse complement strand
TTGGATTGTGCAATCAGGCTGTTCAGCTTGTTGAATAAAAATTCGCTGGCAGCGTCTGTTGCTGTGCCACGTAATTCCTGGTTAATATTACTGCCTGTACCCGGTGCAAACTGCCGGCGTACAATAATGCTTAGCGCCTGCTGACTGCGGTTATTATAATCGCTCAGGTAATTGCCCAAGTCATCTTTAATAGCAGGGTCAGTCGGGAAATCAAAGTCAAAATCAATCTGGGGCTGCAGCAGGGATTTGGTAATAATCAGATCGGCCTGAACCAGCTTTTGCTGCTTACCTTCCGGCGACTGTAAGCCGGCTGCCGTATAAAGGTCATTGATGTAAGCGCGCACTTCATAAATCGCTTTCAGGTTTACCTGCGCGTTCGAGGGGTCGCCCGTCCATCGGATGGTGCCGCCCTGTGATACTTCGAAGTTTTTACTGATGAAGTTTTTGGCCGTAAATTCAAATTTACCCGAGGAAATAAGGTAATCGCCAAACATATCAAAATCGCCAAAGCTGTTGATGCGCAGCTTTAAATTGTTGGCCGTTCCGCGTCCTTCAAGCACACCCAAATCAGTGGTGATGCGCACCAGTGCACCTTCGTCAATGGTTAAATCGAAATTTAGTGTGATGCCTTTGAACGAGCTGCCGTTACTTATTATAGCAGAAGTATCTTTATGGCTCACAAAGCGCACAAAGTCATACTCGCTGGCGGTAGCCGAGGTATTCAGCGGGATATTAAATACGGTGCTGTCTTCGGTACGGGCCTTAATGTCGATATACATACTATCCAGCGGACCGGTAAAGCTAAAGCGGCCCGAGCTGTACGCTGTGCCATAATACAGGCGATTGTCTTTAAATGTGGTATTCAGCGCCATCAGGTTACGGGCGTTGATAGTTACGTTAAGTATCGGGTCATTCAGGTTAGTCAGGTCAACGGTGCCGTTGGCAATACCGATACCCTTATGCGGCCCGTGCAGCTGCAGATTAGTGATTTTAATTATGCTGTTGTTCACCTCTAACTTGTCATCAATGGTGTAAGGCACCTTCAGGTAATCTACCGTCAGGCCGGTTCCTTCCAGGGTCACTGAACCGTTCAGCTTCGGGCTTGCCACTGATCCGGTTAATTTCAGGTCGGTAGATACGGTGCCTTTTAAATTGGATACCAAACCTGCCGTTACCGGCGAAAAAATGATAGCCTCCGCCTGGTTCATCTGTATCTTAAAATCAAGTGCGTTCTGGCTGTCTTCCCCCAGTTTGTAAGTACCCTCTACATTCATGGTTTGCAGCCCGCGGTCCAGAATGTTCAGCTTTATGTTAGCCAGGCTGCGTTCCCGGTCCAGGTTGGAGGCGATTTTTACATTGCCCACCAGGGTATTATTCATGGTAAGCGTATCAATCTGTAAATCAGCGTCCACACAGGGTGCTTTAATAACCGAACTAAGTGTTACATCGCCATTAAGCTTACCGGTAAGATGTATGCCGGCGGCCTTGGTAAGCTGGTCAAGCGTTACCATGCTGAATTTGTCAAACTGCACCTTCAGTTTATCTTCCGAATTGGCCGAAACAAAGCCATTGATGCGCACCTTTTGCTCCCCGTTAGAAAGTTCGAAGTTGGAGACCTGCGTTTTACCATCCAGCAGGCGGATGCGCACCTGCTCCTGCAATTTCCAGGTTTGGTTTTCCAGTACTACGTCGGAGGGCAGCAGTTTCAATTTGGCAGTGGTGTCCCGTCCGAACTCTACCAGGCCGTACAAGTCCAATTGGTTGACCGCATTTTTGTCCGACAGTTTTACGTTGAAGTTTAAACTATCTCGTTTCAAAAAGTTGGTAACGCTGATGTTTTTAATAAACAGGCTGTCTGTTAAATCTACCCGGCTTAAAGACAAGTTTACCCCCAGGAAATCATCATTGGTGCTTTCGTCAATAATAAAATCATGAAATACAATTTTGCCGTATTGTATAGTTTTAATCAACCCGTTTAAGGTAGCCGTTTTATCTGCGGAGCTGAAATGCCCGTTAAAAGTGCCCTGGTCGGGAATTTTCACCTCGGGTGCAAACATAGCCAGTACCGGATCGAGGTTTTTGATCTGTAAGGAAAAATCGAAATTTTCGGCTCCCGGTTTTACAATGGTAGTTTTTAATGAAGGAATATACTTTTTTACAATGGTTTTAAAATACGAGGGTAGCGTAGCCAAATCATAAGTACCCTTAATGCTGCCGTCTGCCAGGCTTGATTTTAAGGTAATCAGGCGGTTGCTACCCTTACCGCTGGCCGCCAGCGCCAAAGAATCAACCAGATAGTCATGCCGCGGGTCGCTAACGCGGACAGGCGTGAGTGTAATATGCCCCTGCAGGTTGTTCAAATTGTCACCCGAAATACTGGTGTTCAGCCTGGTACTTATGGTAATGGTATCCTGCAATAAATGCAGACGGTACAAATTGGCGTTGTTCAGCGTTGCGGTGGCTGAGTAAACAGGCAAAGCCGGATTTAAATCAACCTTACCATCCAGTGCCAGCTTAATGTTGCGGTCATTAATGTTTATTTTGGCATTAGCAATCTGCTTAATGAAGCTACCGTTTAAGCTCAGGTTCTGGTAAGTGTAATTTCGGAAAGTTAGATAGCTCAGTTTTGCATCGGCTTTGATATTCAGGTTTTTTAAGTCGTCGCCTTTACCGTTAATGTTGGCCGTAAATGTGCTGCGGCCTACATCGCTCTGGTCAAGCAGGTAACCCATATCCAGGTTGTAGCCGCTTACCTTACCGGCATAAGCAGGCAGGCCGTTTTTATCAAAGCTGATGCGAACATTCGGGTCAAAGCGGCCGGCTTTGGTTTTAAAAGTACCATCGGTTACAAAATTGTTTTGATAGCCATGCATGGTGCCCGTAAAATTGATATTGCCAAACTTGCTTAAAAATTCGGGCATCTGGTATTTCAGATTGCCAATTAAGCGGCTGTAAATATAATCCAGGTCGCGCTTGTTGGTTGCCAGTTGATTGATGTGCAAATCCAGGTAAGTATGCTCCCAGTCGGGCAGGCCTTTTAAAAAGAAATTCCCTTTCAGGTAGGTGGCCTGTCCGCCCGTAACCGTCAGGTTATGCGCTTTCAGGTTATTCACCGGGCCCCATATACGGCCGTCTACGCCAAAGTTAAACTGAATGCCTTCCAGCGAACTGGTAAAATAGCGTATATCTGTTGACGAGATTTGCGACGAGCGGAGATCGCCTTCCATATACACCTTGGTTTCAATGTCATCTGCAATATCTTCGAACGACTTAAATTTCATTTTGAAGAATTTCTTCAAATGTGAATTCGGGGTAACTATAGAAAGGTTTTGCGCTAATATCTGGTTGGTATCAATAGTAGCATTGGCATTAAAGCTTTTTATATAAAAGCCGCTTTTTTCACGAAAGGTAAGATTATGCACATGGGCCTTAAACAGGTGATGCGCCACATCCAGGTTGGTGAGCTGAACGCTGAGATGGTGTATATCGGCATCATCAAAATTCACCTGATGATGCATTACTGTATCCTTTTCTAAAAAGTTTTTATAATGAAAATGCAGGTTGTTGACCGCTATTTTCTGAAAGTCAACGTGCCACGGCTTGCCCGGTGCGGTTTTGGTAGTATCAGGCGGACCGCTAAAATAATCGAGAATAAACTGCAGGTTAGTGCTGCTGTCCTTCAGTTTTTTCAGGTAGACAGAGCCGTTGTCCAGCTGAATCAGCTTTAAATTGATGCTGCGTTTTTTTATACTGTTGAACAGCGAGAAGCCGCTGAGCTGAATGGTTAGGTTTGGGGTGCTTAGCAAAGTATCACGCTGCTTATCGAGCACATAAAAATCTTCAAGCACTACGGATGAAAATGGCTTAATGTACAGGCTTTTAATATCTACCCTGGTGTGCAGCTCTTTCGACAGGTAGGCGGTGGCTTTTTTGGCTG
>CAXTCH010000156.1:0-7645 GCA_964241945.1 uncultured Mucilaginibacter sp. | reverse complement strand
ATTAGCTTAAATGCGGCTGGTTGGTCTATATCCGTAGAGTTTTTGTTCTACCTGTTATTTCCGTTATTGTTCAACTATTTTTATATTAAAAAAGGGTCGAAGCCGGTTGCCGTATTAGCCACAAGTGCCTGGGTTATCACACAAGTAATATTTAATTATGGGCTAAGTGCTGCATCTGATTATGCACATGTGTTGAATCATAATTTCTTGTTCTATTTTCCGCTGATGCATCTTAATGAATTTTTAGTGGGTAACCTGTTGGGGTGTCTCTATTTAAAATACAAAGGCCATCGCCGCAATTATGATTTACCGCTGGGGCTGTTGTTTGCAGGCATATTAGTTTTGGTCTATTACAGCTCAACCATGGATATGAACTTTCATGATGGCTTAATGGCCGTACTTTTTGCGCCGTTTATTTTGCTGCTGGCTTTAAATAAGGGGCGTATCAGCACTATATTTTCTAAAAAGCCTATGGTGCTGTTGGGTGAGATTAGTTACAGTATCTATATTTTGCAGTTGCCGGTTTATCAGATAACAAAATTTATTTTTAAAGCGCGGCACATAGCACAGCCCGAACTGGTGTTCTATACTTATTTTGCTGTGCTGATGGTAGTTTCTACGCTATCTTATTATCTTATCGAAACGCCTTGCCGCAACTGGCTTAAATCAATTTTTGCGCAAAAGCAAATTACCCGGGCAGATATTGCCGAGGATAAAGGTGTAGTTACCATTTAGTTTCAATTTCTATTTTACAAAACCATGTAAGTGTTGGTGGGTTTGGTTACCAGTAATGTAATATCGCATTGCTTATATCAATACTGATTTTTATGGGATTTGACCAATATCACGAGCCGGCGCATGACCTGTCCGAAGAAACCCGCACCTTTGCCCGCATGATTGCTTCCCTGGGTGAAGAAGCCGAAGCTATTAACTGGTACGAGCAGCGTATCTCGGTAGAAAAGAATGAGCAGGCTAAAGCCATTATGATTAATGCGCAAAAGGAGGAGTTCAAGCATTTTGGTATGGACCTGGAATTTTTGCTGCGGCAAAAGCCACTGTGGCGTAAAACCATCCAGGCAATTTTATTTAAGGAAGGCGACATTGTAGACTTAGGCGAGGAAGGCGAGCACGCCGCCGATTAATTTGAGAATTTATCATAACCGCAGTTAAAACCTCTACAAAATAACAGGGGTTGCCTTTCAGTATTGCAAACGAACGCCAACTGCATCAAAAGCGTACAGCTATTTGATGCAGTTGGTTTGTAAGATATTGATAATGAGTTTATTAAATGTATGGCATTCGCTTGGTACAGGTGCAGTTGCTCATTAACCGTTCATTGTAAAAGGCAACGCTATGTACAAAACCTATCTCAAGCTGGCATTTCGCAACCTGTCGAAAAACAAGGTTTTTTCAATTATCAATATTTTAGGGCTTACCATAAGCCTTACGGCTTGTATACTGATCGCCCTGTATGTAACCAACGAGTTGAGCTACGACCGTTATAATGTAAACGCCGACCGTATCTATCGCATCAATGCTGATTACCATTTAAACGGGACTGTTTTCAACGAGCGTGTTACCCCGGCACCTATGGCCGGTGTATTGCAGAGTGAATGTCCCGGCATTGAAGGTGTTACACGTATCAACGGCGAAGGTCAGATACTGGTACGCAAAGGCATGCAAACGCTGCCCGAGCCCAACTGTTATTTTGCCGACCCCTCGGTATTCAAGGTATTTACCCTCCATATGCTGGCCGGCGATCCGAACACTGCACTTAACAAACCTAATTCCATCGTAATTACCGATAGCATAGCCAATAAGTATTTTAATTCCACTAACGTCATCGGTAAAACGCTGCACATCAACAATACTACCGATTACATGATTACCGGCGTTATTAAAACCATGCCGGTACAATCGCATCTGCATTTTAATTTCCTCAAATCCATGACCGAAATGCAGTCGAGCCGTGATGGCAATTGGTGGAGCAATAACTTCGTTACTTACCTACTGGCCAAGCCGGGCGTAAGCGAACAAACTTTAAACAGCTACCTTACCATTATTGCAAAAAAATACTTAGAACCTACTGCTAAACGTAACATTCACGCTGATTTTAACACCATGGCTCGAAATGGTGATTATTTAAAATTTACTTTACTGCCGCTTACTAAAATTCATCTATATTCCACCATTGCACACGAGGCTGAGCCAGGTGGTAATATACAATACGTGTATATGTTTATCATCATCGCGGTTTTTATCTTGCTGGTGGCCTGCATAAATTTCATGAACCTCTCTACCGCCCAGTCGGCAGGGCGCTCAAAAGAAGTAGGGGTTCGCAAAGTATTGGGCTCCGGCCGTTCGGCGCTGATTTACCAGTTTCTGACCGAGGCGCTCCTGACCAGCGGACTTGCCTTAGTGGCAGCGCTGGTTGTGGTTGCCCTGGCTTTGCCTTATGTAAACAGTATTACTGCCCTGCGTTTAACTTTTAGTACCATTGGCCTGTCCAGGGGCCTGCCGGTGCTGGTGTTGGTTGCCTTAGTGGTTGGCCTGGCGGCGGGCAGCTACCCGGCATTCTTCTTGTCTGCATTCGAGCCAATTAAGGTGCTGAAGGGCAAACTGGCTACCGGATTTAAAAGCAGCTGGCTGCGCAATAGTCTGGTGGTGTTTCAATTTATTACCGCTATTAGTCTTATTATAGGGGTACTGGTAATCTACAATCAGCTTAGCTATATCCGCAATAAAAACATAGGGTATAACCGCCGGCAAATACTGGTGATTCAAAATACTGCAGCTCTGTATACCCATGCCAAAACCTTTAAAGCCGAAGTGCAGAACCTGCCGGGTGTAGAAGCCGGCACCATGACGCCTTACCTGCCCACCGGGGAGTTTGATGATACTACACCTTACGGTGCAGATGCTACCATGAGCGCCGATAAAACTTATGGCATGCTGGCCTGGCCAGTGGATGCCGACTACATACCTACCTTGGGAATGAAGATTGTGAAAGGCCGCAATTTTTCACCAGGTATGCCTACCGATTCGCAGGCTTTGGTTATTAATGAGTCGGCCGCCCGCACCCTGGGCTTTGCCGACCCCGTAGGAAAGAAGTTGTACACCGGATCGCCTGAAGGGCACCTGATTATCGGGGTGGTAAAAGATTTTAATTTTGGTTCCATGCACCATGCCATTGTGCCGCTGGTATTGGGCTTGCACGATGTGCGCGATAAAATGGCCTTTCGCATCCATTCTAACAATATACCGGCGCTGATTGAGCAAATTAAAAATAAGTATTACGCCATGGACAGCAAAATGGCCGGTCAGCCTTTCGTTTATTCCTTTATGGATGATGATTTTAACCGCATCTATCAGTCTGATCTGCGCACGGGTCATTTGTTCACCTGCTTCGCGCTGATGGCTATCGCCATTGCCTGCCTCGGTTTGTTTGGCCTGGCGGCTTATGCCGCCGAGCAGCGCACTAAAGAGATTGGCATCCGCAAAGTATTGGGCGCCAGTGTAACGCAGATATTTGGTATGCTGTCGAACGAGTTTGTAAAGCTGATTATCATTGCTGCCTTTATCGCCTTCCCGCTGGCCTGGTGGGGGATGAGCCACTGGCTGGAAGACTTTGCTTACCGTACCCCTATACATTGGTGGGTATTTGTAACCGCTGCAGCTTCGGTGCTGATTATTGCATTAGGCGTAATCAGTTTCCGGGTGCTGAAGGCCGCTTTGATAAACCCGGCTTCGAGCCTGCGGTCGGAATGATATAATTATAGTTTTAAAACTGTTTCAAACAATATAAACTGTATAATAATATGCTGTCATTTCGACGAGGAGCAAATCTTTTGCTGCAGACAAATATACGTCATAAGATTTCTCATTCATTGAAATAACGGGATGAATGAGATTTTAAGCAACTTTTAAATTAATTAGCTATATTTAAAAGCAAACTAATTACCATCACATTGAACAGAAAAAATTTCCTCTATCTTACCGGGATGGGTATCGGCGGCGCCATGCTGAGCCAGGTACCGGTAATGGGTTCGCCCATACATCCTGAGGCAGCCCTGCAGCCGGTGGATGTCGCTTTAAAAAAGCGTATGGCCGACGTGGCTTTAAATGCCGCCCGATCCAAAGGTGCTTCTTATGCCGACGTGCGTATTGGCCGCTACCTCAACCAGTTTGTGGTAACCCGCGAAGAAAAGGTACAGAACGTAGTCAACACCGAATCGTACGGAATGGGTGTCCGCGTGCTGGCCAACGGCTGCTGGGGCTTTTCGGCAACCGATAAGCTGGATAACGACAGCATTGCCAAAGCTGCCGCATTGGCGGTAGCCATTGCCAAAGAAAACTCGCGCATACAATCGGAACCGGTGCAACTGGCCCCTCAAAAGGGCTACGGCGAGGTAAGCTGGAAAACGCCTATTGAGAAGAACGCTTTCGAGGTGCCTATCAAAGAAAAAGTAGACCTGTTGCTGGCGGTAAATGATGCCGCCATGAAGGGGGGCGCTAACTACGTCAACTCCATCATGTTCCTGGTAAATGAGCAAAAATATTTTGCTTCGACCGATGGTTCGTACATCGATCAGGATGTGCACCGTATCTGGCCTACGTTCTCGGTTACTAAAATCGACCCTAAAACCGGTAAGTTTGAAACCCGCAGCGCTTTGAGCGCGCCGCGCGGAATGGGCTATGAATACGTAATCCCCCGCGACAGCGATAAAATTAAAACTGCACCCACCACGTTATATCGCGACCGCTATGATATGATTGAGGATGCCCGTTTGGCAGCGCCGCAAGCCACCCAAAAGCTGGCCGCCAAATCGGTAGAGGCAGGGAAGTATGATTTGATATTGGATCCAAGTAATTTATGGCTGACTATCCATGAGTCCGTAGGTCACCCTTCGGAACTTGACCGCGTGTTAGGCTATGAGGCTAACTTTGCCGGCACCAGCTTCCTCACCTTGGATAAATGGAGATCAGGCAAATTCAACTTTGGCAGTAAGAACGTCAATATCGTGGCCGATAAGCTGCAACCCGGTTCATTAGGTGCAGTTGGCTATGACGATGAAGGCGTAAAAACCGGCCGCTGGGATATTATCAAAGATGGTACTTTGGTCAACTATCAAACCATTCGAGACCAGGCGCATATCATCGGCCTGGACCACTCACAAGGCTGCTGTTATGCAGATAGCTGGAGCGATGTGCAATTCCAGCGTATGCCGAATATTTCGCTGCAACCGGGTAAAACTGCCATGACACCCGCCGAGATGATTAAGAACACCGAGAAAGGTATTTATATCATTGGCGATAGTTCATTTTCTATCGACCAGCAGCGGTATAATTTCCAGTTTAGTGGTCAGCTGTATTACGAGGTAAGGAACGGTAAAATAGTAGGCATGCTGAATGATGTGGCCTACCAGTCGAACACTCAGGAGTTTTGGAACTCCTGCACAGGCGTGTGTGACCAGAGCGACTACCGTTTGGGCGGCTCTTTCTTTGATGGTAAAGGTCAGCCCGAGCAGGTGAGCGCGGTATCACACGGTTCGTCCACCGCTCATTTTAAAGGAATCAACATTATCAATACCGCTCGTAAAATCTAAACTTATCATGCCTTTATTAACTGAAAACGAAGCAAGAGCGCTGATGCAAAAGGCGCTCAGCTATTCAAAAGCGGACGAGTGTGAGATCAACCTTTCGGGCTCCGACTCGGGCAATATCCGCTATGCACGCAACTCGGTATCTACCAGTGGTTCATCAAGTCAAAACAGCTTGGTGGTATCCTCGGCTTTTGGTAAAAAGGTAGGTGTTGCTACCATCAATGAGTTTGATGACGCCTCATTGGAAAAAGTAGTGCGCCGCGCCGAAGAACTGGCTCAACTGGCTCCCGAAAACCCGGAACATATGCCTTTGTTAGGCCCGCAAACTTATAGGTCTGCGCCGCCTACTTTTGTACCTGCTACTGCTAACATTACACCCGCGCAACGTACCGATATGGTACAGCAAAGCTTGCAGGTAGCAAAAGATAGTAACCTGGTTGCTGCAGGCTTCCTGCAAAACAGCGCCGGCTTTTCGGCCATGATGAACTCGAAGGGGCTGTTTGCCTACAATACTTCAACGGATGTTAATTTTTCTATTACCCTGCGTACCCAGGATGGTACCGGCTCGGGCTATGCCAGCCGCGACTACAATGATGTAAGCAAACTGGATACCCTGGCTTCTACCAAAATAGCTGCCCAAAAAGCAACCGGATCGGTGGCCGCACGAGCCATTGAGCCGGGTAAGTATACGGTGATTTTGGAACCCACTGCGGGGATTGTGTTACTGGAAAATTTATACGGCAGCCTTGATGCCCGCAGCGCCGATGAAGGCCGCAGCTTTTTGAGCAAACCTGGCGGTAAAACTAAATTAGGCGAAAAACTGGTAGACGAACGGGTAACCATTTACTCCGACCCATCCAACCCTGAGCTGCCTACCAGCGCCTGGAACGGCGACGGCCGTCCGCAGGAAAAAATTACCTGGATTGATAAAGGCGTGTTGAAGAATGTATATTACTCGCGTTACTGGGCACAGAAAAAAGGTGCAAAAGCTGTTCCCGGCCCGGATGGTATCATTATGGAGGGCGGAACCGCCTCATTGGAGGATTTAATTAAAAGTACCGAGAAGGGCATCCTGGTGACCCGCTTGTGGTACATCCGCTCGGTGGATCCGCAAACCTTACTCTATACCGGCCTTACCCGCGACGGTACATTCTACATTGAAAACGGCAAAATCAAGTTCCCCGTAAAAAACTTCCGTTTTAACGAAAGCCCGGTAATTATGCTGAACAACCTGGAAGAACTCGGCCGCCCTGAGCGTGTCGTAAGTGGCGAAAGCTTCCAAAGCGCATTGATTCCACCAATGAAAATCAGAGATTTTACGTTCTCTTCGCTCTCGGATGCGGTATAAAAGCAGGCGTCCAACAAAAAAAGGGCTTCCTTCATTGAAGGAAGCCCTTTTTTATTTCTTATCATTTAGAGCAACAGCTTAATACTTATGCACTTTAAAATCAGAAATGCCGCCGTTTAAGTAAATATACAATTTATTGGCTGCAGCGTTAAAGTTGGCGGTTTGGTAATGATTACTGCCTACGCTGGTAAAGCCATCAATATTATTGTCGGATAAGCCGGTATTGGTGGTAATATCACAGGCTGCGCCGTTAGGTACACTGATGGTGATATCAGAAGCGCCAGTGGAAATATCCACACGTGAGGTTGCCAAAGGCATACCCATTTTTAAAGTACAATCGGTAGCGCCGCCATTTAGTTTTACATGGCGGACTTTGAATTTGGAAAGGTCAAAATCCATTTCATTGGCGCCGCCTTCAATATTGATGTCCCATATCGGATTGCTGTTCAGTTTCAGTTCGGCTTCGTTTGATTTGTTGGGTAACCCCATGATGGATACATGGTCGGCCTTCATGTTAAAATCAACCACGTTGGATGAATCTGTGGTACGATTGGTCAGGATAAACCTTCCGAAGCGTTCCTGAGTGGTTGCAGTCAGCAGGGCTAAAGTGGTATCGCTTAGATTATAATGCACGCCGCCGCCCGAAATATTTAACGTCGCAATTTTAGGACCGGCAGTCCAGGGTTCATTATAC
>CAXTCH010000155.1:0-7657 GCA_964241945.1 uncultured Mucilaginibacter sp. | reverse complement strand
GTACAGCATACGATGGGTTCGTTCCTCGCAATGACATGAACATGAAAACTTTACTATCCCAACTGCCCGCTTCGTTCTTTCTCTACATACGTTTGCACAATATCCACAGCATCATCTACCGCATCACTCAGCGTAGTAACAAAGGCGCCGGGCTTAGCCAGGTTAATGGCGTATTGAATGGCGTCTGTTTTGCTGTCCATTAGCTCCACTGGTAAATCGGAGTTTACTGATTTGATGCCTTCCATCATCAAGCCTAAAATATTTTCGCGGGTGCGGCCGCGCAGGTGGTTTTCCTGGCGCAGCAAAATATGGTCAAACATCTGGGCCGCAATAGCGCCCAGTTCACGGATATCATCATCCCGGCGGTCGCCGGTACCGGCAATCAGGCCAATCTTTTGGGGCGAATCTATGTGCTTCAAAAATTCTTTAATGCCATTATAGCCATCCGGATTGTGCGCAAAATCCACCATAAATTTAAAATCCTTAAACTGGAAGATATTCATGCGCCCCGGCGTTTGCGCTACCGAGGGCACAAAAGTTTCCAGCGCCGGTTTAATATCTTCAGTTTTAAAGCCGTACACATAGGCCGCCAAGGTAGCCGCCAGTACATTCTCAATCATAAAAGGCAAGGTGCCGCCAAACGTGAGCGGAATATAGCCCAGGCGTTGCACCCGTATCTTCCAGTCTCCCTTTTTTATGGTCACATAGCCGTTTTCACAAATACAGGCAATGCCTCCCTTCTGGCAATGGGCTTTAATGACCGGGTTGTTTTCATTGCGGCTAAAATAGGCAATGTTACAATGCGCCTTTTTTCCAATGCGTACACAGTACTCGTTATCTGCATTCAGCACACCCCAGCCATCCTTCTTTACCGAACTGATGATCACACTTTTTACCCGCGCTAAATCATCCAGCGTATGAATATCTGCCAAACCCAAATGGTCGGGCTGTATATTGGTAATTACGCCCACATCACAGGTGCTGAACCCTAAACCCGAGCGTAAAATGCCACCCCGGGCGGTTTCCAGCACGGCAAACTCCACAGTGGGGTCTTTTAAAATAAACTCGGTACTTACCGGGCCGGTGGTATCACCCTCTACCATCACCGTGTTTTGCACGTAAATACCGTCCGAGGTGGTAAAGCCTACCCGGTAGCCGTTGTTGCGCACAATATGGGCAATTAAGCGGGTGGTGGTGGTTTTACCATTGGTACCGGTAGTTGCAATAATGGGGATGCGTGAACTTTTCCCGGCCGGGTATAGCATATCTATCACATGGCCGGCTACGTTGCGCGGCAAACCCTCGCTGGGCGCAATATGCATGCGGAACCCAGGAGCGGCATTTACCTCCAACACCACGCCACCGGTTTCATTAAGCGGCTCGGTAAGGTTTTGCGCCATAATGTCGATACCGCATATATCCAGGCCGATTACCCTTGAAATACGTTCGCAGATAAATACATTGTGCGGATGCACATGGTCGGTTACATCAATGGAAGTGCCGCCGGTGCTCAGGTTGGCGGTTGATTTCAGATAAATCACTTCATCCTTTTCCGGCACCGTTTCCAGTGTATAGCCTTTTTTGCTGAGCAGGTCCAGCGTATCCCGGTCCACGCTGATTTCCGTCAGCACGTTTTCATGCCCGAAACCTCGGCGCGGGTCCTGGTTTTCTTTGTCGATGAGCTGCTGTACCGTAAGTGTACCGTCGCCTTTTACATGGGCAGGCTGACGCTGTGCAGCGGCCACCATTTTATGATCGATGACCAGCACACGAAAATCATACCCGGTAATAAATTTTTCAACAATCACCTTGCGCGATATGCGGGCAGCATGCTCATAGGCAGCAATAGCCTCTTCTTCTGTTTTTACATTAATGGTAGCGCCCCGGCCATGGTTACCGTCCAGCGGTTTGAAAACCAAAGGGAAACCCACCTTGCGGATGGCTTCGGGCACCTGGGCAACCGAAGAAATGGTGATGCCTTTGGCTACCGGAATGGCCTGCTCCTGCAAAATACGCTTGGTTTCATCTTTATTACCGGCCAGGTCTACCGCAATGCTGCTGGTATTTTCGGTCATGGTGGCGCGTATGCGCTTTTGGTTTTTACCGTAACCCAGCTGCACCAATGATTGGTTATTGAGCCTGATCCAGGGAATATCCCGGCTGATGGCTTCCTCAACAATCGATCCTGTACTTGGGCCCAGGCGGGTGTTTTCGCGTATCTCGCGCATTTGCTGTATGTCATGCTCCAGGTCGTAACCGGTACCCTCAATCAGCGCCCGGGCAATACGTACGGCAGCTTCGGCGGCATATACCCCTACTTTTTCTTCCAGGTAATTAAATACCACATTGTACACCCCCGGTGTTTTTGTCTGGCGGGTGCGGCCGAAACCGGTATCCATGCCTGCCAGGGTTTGAATTTCAAGGGCTATATGTTCAACCACGTGCCCCATCCAGGTACCGGCCTTTACACGCTCAAAAAAGCCGCCGGGCACACCGGGCGAGCAGCGATGATCGTACAGACTGGGAATCAGGGATTGCATGCGTTCAAAAAAGCCATCGATGGTATTGGTAGGCTTATGCTCCAATTCCTCCAGGTCTAACCGCATTTGTATCAGCTTCTTCCGGTTTGCACTCCATACATTGGGCCCCCGCAGCACTTGTATATTTTCAATTTTCATAGGATCCGACAATAAATTTTAAGAGAAATGGTCGCTTTTCTTTTTTCCTAAACTAATAAATGTAACAATACAATGAAACTTTTGATGGCAAAAAGCCATATTATTAATAAGTAATCGATTTTTTTAGGCATTTTATATTAATTTGCGAATATTAGATAGAATATAATGAACGTTCCCAAAGGAAAACTAATAATTATAGGCGGTGCAGTAGACATGGGGAGTAATATTAGTGAACAGGAGCACATCCTGCATCCCAATTACCTCAAATTTTTTGAAAAAGGCATTTTGCGCCGCATCATTACCGAGTCGGCACACCAGGAGGGCTCTGTTATAGAAGTAATTACCACCGCCTCACAGATACCCGAACTGGTAGGCGCCGAGTATATAAAATCATTCACCCAACTGAATATACCCAACATCAACGTACTGGATATCCGGAACCGCGAAGATGCGGCCAACCCGGCTTACCTGGACAGAATACGCAAGGCAGATGTGGTGATGTTCAGCGGCGGCGACCAGTTGCGCTTAAGCTCTATTTTTGGCGGCACCGAATTTTTGAAGATACTTAAAGATCGTTACTGCCACGAAAACTTTGTGATTGCCGGTACTTCGGCAGGCGCAGCAGCCGCCTCGGCTACCATGATTTACCGCGGGCAAAGCAGTGATGCCCTGGTAAAAGGCGAGGTACAGATTACTGCCGGCTTAGGTTTTATTGACTCTGTAATTATTGATACCCACTTTGTGCAGCGCGGGCGCATTGGCCGGTTGTTTTATGCGGTTGCTACCAATCCCGGCTTGCTGGGCATCGGCCTGGGCGAAGATGCCGGCTTGCTGATTACCGAAGGCAACTGCATGGAAGCCATCGGCTCAGGGCTGACCATTTTGGTGGATGGCCGGGGCATTGTGCGCACTAACATTTATGAGGTAGAACTGGGCGCGCCGGTAAGCATTGAAAATTTAAAGGTGCATGTGCTGTCCATCTATGATAAATATGACTTGGCACAGCACCAGTTGGTGATTAAAAGAGAAGTTAAAGTGGAGGAAGGTGTGTTTATACAAGCGCCGGACAAGGAGGAAATACAGTAAATGAAACTTATTATACACGGCGGATTTTTTAGCGAATCGAACACTAACCAGGAGGTAAAGCAAGCCAAACAGCAAGCCCTGGCGACAATTGCAGAAGCAGGATACAATTATTTACAGCACCATACCGCCACCGAAACGGTAGTGTTTACCGCAAGTCTGCTGGAAGACAGCGACCTGTTCAACGCCGGTACCGGTTCACAGATACAAAGTGACGGTAAAATTCGCCTGAGCGCCGCCCTGATGGATGGCTATACGCAACGCTTTTCGGGTGTTATCAATACAGAAGATATTAAAAACCCTATCCAGGTAGCCCAAAAGCTAATGCCTTATGATGACCGCGTACTGAGCGGCGAAGGCGCCCTGGCCTTTGCGCGTGAAAACGGCTTTGACTACTACAACCCCGAAATACCGCAGCGCCGGCAGGAGTATGAGAAAAAGCTGAGCGATTCCATCCGCTTAGGTACAGTGGGCTGTGTGGCACTGGATGTGCAAGGCAGGTTGGCGGCAGCAACCTCTACCGGAGGCAAAGGATTTGAAATACCCGGCCGGGTGAGTGATTCGGCTACCGTAGCCGGTAACTACGCCAACGGTGATGCCGGAATCTCTTGCACCGGTGTGGGCGAAGACATTGTAAGCGGCGCTATTGCCGCCAAAATTGCTACCCGTGTAACCGACGGCATGGCGCTGGAGCAAGCCGTAAATAAAACCCTGCAAGAACTTAAACCTTATAATGGCTTTGCCGGTGTGATTGCTATCAGCGCTGATGGTCAGATTTATCATGCAGATACGCATCCGTATATGGTGTGGGCATCTTACGACGGCGAACTGAAAGTTTTTGAATAAATGACAATCCCTCGTTGATGGTTTTGTAACCGTATTGGTATATTTACGTATTAATTAATTTAATTAAACCCCGATAATATATTCAATGAAATTTACGGTTTTGTGCGTGTGGTGTGCTTTATTGAGTTTTTCGGCTTCGGCACAATGGTCGGTTTTGAAGCAGCTGCCTTTGTTAAACCGCCACCAGCAGCTGCCCGAGTTGCCTGCCGCCAGGGGCATTGCCTTTAAAATGCCCAGGGTAAAGGAAAAGCCCCGTAAGCTTACCAACGCTGCGGTTTCACCCAGTGATTATACTTTAGAACTGGCCGAAGCAGAGATCATGAAAACAGCGCAACACCACATGCGCTTCCGGATGTATGAAACCGCCAGCCACGATTTCAATTCCCTGGCTCACCTTTATTTACAGCAAAACCGCTTTTCAGAAGCTAAATGGTTCTTTTTACAAAGTACCATTATCTCGCGCGAGCAAAATAATAACCGGCTTACCATTGCCAACCTCATGCAGCTGGCTAACATCAAAGCCGCTATTGGCGATTTTGTATTAGCTCAGCAGGATTTACTGGAAGCCCGTGAAATTGCCAGCACCAAAGGCTACCTGAGCGATCTGCTTGAAGTAGAGAAAAACCTTAATGCCATCCAGCGCAGCCGCTTTGTATCTGCACGTACCGATTTTCGATATGATGACCGGTTAAAAGAGGTGGCGATGGCCAATTAGCCGCATTACTTTTTTCAAACTATTCGGTTCATCTTATTCCAGTTCGGACATCCACGCTGTGGATAATCTCTCAAAACCAAAGCCGGCTTACACAAGTATAGTTAAGTATGGCAACCGCTCCTTTGCTTGAATTTACGGATAAAGGCATTTACTGTAGTAAAGGCAAATTTTACATTGATCCTTGGCAGCCGGTGGATGATGCGGTGATTACCCATGCCCACTCGGACCATGCCTATGCCGGGCATAAACACTATCTGGCGCACCATTTATCGCGCGAGGTTATGCTATATCGCCTGGGACCGATTAATCTGCAGACTATAGAATACGGGGAAATCGTTTATAAAAACGGTGTGCAAATCACGATGTACCCGGCGGGGCATGTCATCGGCTCCGCACAGATACGGGTAGAAAGCGGCGGCGAGGTATGGGTGGTTTCCGGCGATTACAAGGTGGAGGACGACGGCGTGTGCACCCCCTTTGAGCCGGTGCGCTGCCATCATTTTATATCGGAATGCACCTTTGGTATGCCGGTATATAAATGGAAGCCGCAATACCAGTTATTTGAAGACGTGAACCGCTGGTGGCGTTATAATACAGAAAATAACCTGGCTACCGTTATTGTAGGCTATTCATTAGGCAAGGCACAGCGCATCCTGCAAAACCTGGATCTGTCTATCGGCAAAGTATATACCCATGGGGTGATTGAAAACACCAACGAGGCTTTGCGACGCAACGGTATTATCCTCAACCCCACCGAACGCATCACGCCCGAGAGCAGCAAGGAAGCGGTACGAAAAGGGATTGTGATTGCACCGCCTTCATCAGTAGGCACACCCTGGATGCGCAAGTTTCAGCCTTATAGCTTTGGGTATTGCTCAGGGTGGATGGCGCTGCGCGGCGCCAAACGCCGCCGGGCAGCCGACCGTGGCTTTGTACTCTCCGACCATGCCGACTGGGATGGCCTGGTGAGCGCCATTGATGCCACCGGCTGCGAAAAGGTGTACTTGACACATGGTTACACCGCCAGCTTTGCGCGCTACCTGGCTGGTATTGGCTTTGATGCGCATGAGGTGCATACGCTGTACGGAAATGATGAAGACAATAGTTCCACCCCAACCCTCCCCGGCGGGGAGGGAGACATAACGGATGATACGGGTAATCAAGAAGCGCTCCCTACCGGGGAGAATTTAGGAGGGGCCGCCAAATGAGAAACTTTGCCCAGCTCTTTACCTCGCTTGATGAAACCAACAAGACCAACGAGAAGGTAAGAATCATCAAAGAATACTTGAATAAGGTACCCGATACCGATAAAATGTATATGCTGGCGCTGTTTACCGGGCGCAATCCCAAGCGGCAAATTAACGCTACGCAGATACGTAACTGGGCTATTGAGGCATCGCACATACCGGCCTGGTTATTTGAAGAAAGCTACCATGTGGTAGGCGACCTGGCCGAAACCATTGCCCTGCTGCTGCCACAGCATGATAACAGCAGCAGCAAGACGCTCACCGAATGGATGGGCGAGATTAACGACCTCGGCAGTAAAACCGAAGAAGAGCGCAAATGGTGGCTTACCAACGCCTGGAATATGCTGGACACCGGTGAGCGCTTTGTCTTCAATAAGCTCCTGACCGGTAGTTTCCGGGTCGGGGTATCGCAAAACTTGGTGATTAAAGCTTTGGCCGAAATAACCGGCATGGAAGCTTCGGTGCTTACCCACCGGGTAATGGGTAACTGGAAACCTGAAGTTTATCAGTACACTGAACTCATAGAGCCAGGCGGCGCATTGGATGATATATCGCGGCCTTATCCCTTTTTTCTGGCCTATCCTATTCAGGAAACTTCGGAGGTGCAGAAATCACAGGAGGACTTGCAGAAAGCCTTGGGTGATGCCGCCGAATGGCAAGCCGAATGGAAATGGGACGGTATCCGGGCACAACTGATTAAACGCAACGATGAAATCTTCATCTGGAGCCGGGGCGAAGACCTGGCCACCGACAAGTTTCCGGAGCTGCATGGTTTTTTACGCGAACTGCCCAACGGCACGGTGATTGACGGCGAGTTGCTCAGCTTTAAAAACGGGCAGCCGTTATCCTTTAGTTTCCTGCAAACGCGCATCGGGCGTAAAAACCTGACGAAGAAAGCGCTGGAAGAAAGTCCGGTGGCGGTGATTGCATATGATTGTCTGGAATATGATGGAGAAGACATCCGCTATAAAAGTCAGACCGAGCGCCGCCAACTTTTGGAAACTTTGCAGGCGGAAACTTCCGAGCCCGAACTATTCCGCATTTCGGAGCTGATACCCTTTGAAAGCTGGGAGGAACTGGCCCGCATC
>CAXTCH010000154.1:0-7662 GCA_964241945.1 uncultured Mucilaginibacter sp. | reverse complement strand
CGCAATATAATCCCTCGCATCGCTCCATATTTTTTTGGCGTTAGTAACCGGGTCCTTAAAAAAATTAACGATTTTTTCGCCTACGTTTTTTAATACGCCTCTACCGCTTCAATGGCCGTATGCAAAATATTAAGCAAGCCTTTCAGTACTTTAGCGCCTTCGCTGGTTTTGGTCAAATACTCCACTACCGATTTTACCACAATCAGCAGCAAGCCAAAACCTGTAGTTTCAATGGCTTCACTTACACTGTTAAAACCTGTTTTAGCAGCGTCAAGGCCTGTTTTTAAAACATCAAATCCTTTTGACGCTTCTTCCAGATCGGGTGCAAATGTGCCCGCTTTGGCTTTAATGTCATCAAAGGCATCTTTTAACACATTTAAGCTTTCGGCATGAAAATCAAATTCCTTTTTACTGCTGGCCAAAGCCTCATTTTCTTCTTTGATTGACTTGGTAAGATCTTCAATTTTATCTTCAGCGTCTTTAACAACTCCTGCGTTGGCCTTTTGCGATTTCGTTAACTCGTCGTACGTTTTTTTTAAGGATGATAGCTGGGTTTGGTTGTTTTGCAGCTGAGTTTTGGTTGAACTCATCAGCTTCATGTGCGCATTAAGTTTTGCGTTTACTGTATCTAAAGCGTCTTCAACTGCTTCATAGCCATTTGCATTATCTTTAAGGTCTTTTGTATTCTTTTTCACCTGGGCCGATAGATCACTTTGGTTATCTGTTAAATCGGCAATCGCCTTTTTCAGATTGGTAACCGAAGCATCTAATTGCTGCAAGGTATTCGCCATTCCATCAAAAGCATCCTGGTTTTGGCCCTGGTGTTGATTCGAAGTTGGTTTTTTATTCATAAGTTATGTATGTTATGCCATTTGGCATATATTTAAAATGGGGATTGTATCCCCAAAGTGTTTAATCATTCCAGGAAGTAAGTTTGCCGTTAGTAAAATAGTAATAAGAGCGGAAGCCGCCGGGGGATACAAACACCCACTGCTCCTCGGTTTTGCCTGCCCTTACCGAACGGTTTACCACATTGGGCTTGCTGTTTTCTACAAGCACCACGGCATCACCCGGCATACCCAGGATAATATTTTTATGAACAACGGCCTGCCACACAGCGGGCGTAAAATGGTAAGTAAGCTTAGGGTTGGTAGTATACACTGCTTCATTGAAATAACTCCAACTGTCTCCATGGTTAGTACAGTTTCCGCTTACATCCAGCTGCATAAAACCAGTAATCCCCGAAGGCGTTTTTACAGATACCTTGACAGGTTTATTAAAATCCCAGTTCAGTTCCACACCAGTTACCAGCACAGGCGTAAAGCGGTCAACTTTTACAGTGTCATTCCTGTCTTGTTGGGCATTGTATTGATATACAGTGCCCAGATTAAGCCAATAAGTATTGTTAAGTAACAGCTTGCGGGCATCAGCAATGTCGTTGATATATACCAGTCCGGGAAAGCGGTTTTTGTAAACTGTGTAAGTATACTCAATCCCGTCATTTCCTTTAAATACGCCAACGCTGTCTGAATTATATTTGTCATTTACAATAAAACGGATTAATGTAAGCAGCTTACCTTGTACATCTTTATTAAGTATTGCCTTTTCAGGCGCATCCAGCCGTTTTATAAAAAAAGCTTTCGTTTCCAAACTGTAATGCCCTGCTACCACCTGAAAAGTTTCACCGATCATTTCCCCGATACTCTTATGAGCAACAGGGCCAAAAGCAAAGAGGGGATCGGTTGAACTGTTTCCTGTAACAGGAACAGTATTTTGTGCACTCGCGGTTTGCATGGCCGCTGCCATTAATGTGATAAGTAATAAGTGTTTCATTTTTAAGTACTAATAATATTGGTAAATATAAGATGCCGGCTGCAATCTGCCAAATGAATTACCCTAATAATATCAGTTCTACTTTAGTTGGCTGCCCTTTACGCCAGCTGTCTATTTTATTAATATAAAAATAGGCGTTATCTTGCTCCAGGTACACGGGGATCAGCAGGTCGAGTTCCAAAATGTCCCGCGGGTTCAATAAAAAGTAGCGTACCATTTTTTTGCTGTACTTTAAAATTCTTTCCAGTTCGGGGTAGTACTTAATACGCAGCTTATCATAATGTAATGAATCGGCTGCTCCGGGTTTATCAAAATACGGAACAGATAAGGTATCATTAAAAATTACGTCCTGGCTGGCTGTACCGCCATCGGTAAAAATAATACTTTTACCCGCCGGTAGCTGCATTTTTTGGTCAATCAGCAACCGCGGCTGGGTACTGATGGTAAAATCGTCGCCTGCGCTGGTGGGGTCTATTTTGCCAATTTTGGCTATGCTGTCGCCAATCCAGGGGCGGTTTATTGTAGGCGCGAACTGGCTTTCAAATAAATCTGCAGAGGCGGCAAGTGTAGCGTCATTTACATTGATTTGAGAATTGGCCAAACCGGCAGGCAGTACATTGTCATCGTCTTTGTACTTCATATAGTTTATCTGCGCATAGCCGCCCAACTGAAAGCTGATGGTTTTACCCTGGTCAATACATTTTTGCGTCCAGTTTTTTGCTATGGGGATATTGCTGATGATATCTTTCAAAGAAGCAAAGTTTACCGTACGGTTGGTATTGTCCGACTGGCAAATGATGCCGAAATGCTGTAATGTATCTTTTAGCAAATCTTTCTGGCTGATGTCGGGGAAGATGCGTTCACATTGCACTTTTTGTGTGTACACTACATTCCCTTTACAGGTAATTGTCAGTGTTGCACCCGAAATTTGTGCCTGCGCATACACGTCAGACAACGAGTATGCAATAAGAATGCTTTGCCCTGTAACTAAGCTTACGTCTTTTGAGATGGTTTTACTTCCGCAGGGAACCCAACTGTTGTAGGTGGATTGGTTATCATAATTATCGCTGCTAAAAAAGTCGACAACGGTTTTGTTATCGGGCATATTGGAACGGATAAAAAACTTTACATAGATGTCATGCTTTTTTCGGGATGAGTAAGTTTGCAGTGTAAACGAAAAGCTTACAGTAGCGTCCATGTTGAGCGGCGCAATAAAATCGTTACTATCAAATCTAAATTTTCCTGACGGCGGTGTGGTTTGATCAGCAAATTTTATACGGCCGGTACCTTGCCGGTTTTCAGCGCCCGGATACGTTAACGTTTGTATAGCCTGATTACTGACTGAAACGGACAGGTCATTATCTGAACCCTGGTAATCAGTGCTGTGCATAAACTCATCATTAGCAAACTGAACAATCAGCTTTTTATATAAAGAATCGTTCAGCAGGCTGCCCTGTGCGGTATAACCTGCCGAGGCTACCAGCAAATTGATAGCGGTATGCAAAAAGAAACCCGGACGCAGGTAGCGCACATCGATTTTAGGGGGGGTGCTGCTATAGTCGGTTGCCAGTTTACCATAATCAATTACGGGCCATATCCAGCCTTCAGTTTTGTTTTGCGAATTAACAACATTGTTCATGGTCCAGTCGTGCTCATAAGGCTTCCAAATCAGGTTTTTACCATAATTGCTCCATTGGCTGGTGCTGTCGCCCATATCATACAGCTTGCCGTCGATATTATCAAAAAAGTCGACGTTGCCACTCAGTACTGTAAAGTTAGCATTATCCTGTTCAATGCTGTTAAGTTCACCTATACCTACCGGAATGACTTCCATGCCGTCCTGAATAATTCTGACCTCATATTGAGAATTAGGCAATTGATTAGTAAACGCAATTTCGTCCGGAATGCCCAGTATAGCTCTGTTGCGCTGGGTAAGTGGCAACTTGAACTGATTCGAAGTATTGCCCTGCTGGTTTTTTACTTCGGCCAGATTATTAATCTGGAACGTGAGTGCAACGGGCGTATCGTCGCTTACATCGGCCAGTTGCCCATTTATATAAAGTTGTATGTGATCCATGGTTTACGTTGTTGATTGAACAGGTTCAGCAGTTTATTAATAATCTGCAAGAATGTTATAAGAGACGTTATCAGCGTTTGTGTACATTTAGTTAGTGAACCCATTCAACCAAATTACTGAGTTTGTATATTGATACTGGGTAGATTGAACATTACGCTGAAAGCGGCCTGGCCATAACGGGTTTCGTATTCGTCGAATGTAGCCGTGTTCAGCACCACCGTTTGCCAGGTAACCGGGTTATGGTTGACCAGCATTTGTACTTTAGGGGAGTATTTTAAGGATTGTAAACCCTTGATATCATTTACCGACAAATCTTCGGCCATAACTTTCATTTTCTGACCTGCGCTTTTGCTGAGTACATCCTCAATGCCATCCTGATTCTGCCAGTCGGACACAAAGCGTTTAACGATTACCGCATTCTGCACGTCCAGCGATATCTCCTGGTTGTATACAAAACGGTAGTAGTTCCAGCTGCCGGATAATCCGATCCAACGCAAGTAAACCGACTGGTCATCTACTGCGTTGTCAATGCGGATTGCTTGTGTTTGCGTTATGGTATGATTGCCATGCTCGTCACCATAATTTAACGCAAGTGTAAAGTAAGCTGCCTGAGGTGCAAAGCCTCCGGTAATCAGTAAACGATTGAGTCCGACATGCTGCGCGAGTGTAGCGTCAGCCACAACACCACGGTTGATGATTAAGCGGCTACCATCTAAGTTTAACAAAAAAGAACCGTTTTCATTAAGCAGGTATGTAGTTTGCGAACCGCCGGATAAAGGCTTTCGGTTGATATCGAGCTGAATGATTTCACATTGAATATCCAAGCCTGCTAAATCTTCGCCGTAAATAAAGCTGATATCGAACGGATAACCTTCGCTATAAGCCGGTTCTGTAAAATCAGTTACCCACCTGGCCAGCTGAGCCGGCTGAATTACGGATTTGAAAGGCACATAAGCAGCCAGATTGCCGCCGTAAGCTTCGCCCAACTGTTTGGCAGCATACACCATGTAATAAGGTGTGCTGATGGAAATGTAACTGCGTGTTTTAAGGTCGTCATTGTTTCCGTCCCAAACCTCGGCATAGGCAACATTGTAGCTGGCGCTCAGGTTGTAATCGCGATAATTAAGTTGGGTAAAGTTGCTATCGTCCTGCGCACGGAGCAGGCTTTGCAGAAAGCTCGACAAGTCGGCTTTTATCAAACCTGTGTTATCGGGCCGGTTAGTGCTTTGTATCGTTTGCTGCTGGCCTGACAGCGGATCCTGATAAGAAATCTGCGTGACAATGTGATAGTAGGGACGTAAGCTATTGGCATTGATGAAGCCAGCGGCACCCGTCATACCGGATTGATAAGGAAGTGATACAATTAGCTGATTATAATTCCCCGTTTTTCCTGTCACCTGATAGCTGCCTGCATAGCCGCTGGTGTTAAGATAAATGATATCTCCTGTGCTTATTTTGCTTACATCGGCATTTAGGGTAAGCAAGGTTTCTGTGTCGCTGTAGCGTTCCATTCTGGTCAGCCCGCAGTCTTTACGCTGGTAAGTGAAAACAACAGGATTAAAAGCGGCATTCCAACGGCTGATATTGCCGTTCCCCAGGTTAACCGAAGGATCGCCAATAAGCAGTTTGTGGGCAGCCGTTACGTTGAAACTTTTGCTGGCGCTGCATCCACGGGCATCTGTAATATAAGCCACATAGCCTCCGGCCGTAAGTTGGCTAAAGATTGGCGAGGTTTGCCAATTATCATTATCCAGACTATATTGAACAGGCAGATAGCTTGATTTTGCATTGATGGTGATTTGCCCGTCGGCTGCGCCAAAATCGCTTTCCGGCTGATTGATTAGTATCTCATTGATCACTGCATCGCAGGTATTGCCAGTAGACGGCGGGGTGTCATCATCTACATCGGGCACACTGACAGGTACACGGAAAGTAATGCCGGTTACAATGGCATCATAGGTGAAGGGCGACTCGCCGCCGGATTGCAGCACGCCCTGATAAATCAATGTGCTTTGCCCCGGAACCGGTACCTGCTTAACCGGACCCAAAATGCCGTTGATGATTTCACGATAGCTTACCCAAGCATTGCCCCCATTGGTCGGCTGATTGGTAGACACATCGTAAATACAAACGTATACTTCACCCGAAAATGATCCGTCTACAGTGCCAGAAGAGCCTGCCTGGACCTCAAAGGGATAAGGTGTTTTTATTATATCAGCACGTATGTTCATGAACTTATTTTAAATTTATTTTGTTGAATCGGCATGGTCAAAAAGTTTTAAAAGAATAACTGCCAGGCAGAAGTGCAGCTAATTATTTAATATTGCTCGAAGTACATCGTATTTAAGGTAATGGTAAGCCCAACACCTGTGGTATTTACATCGTATTTATTATAAACGGGTGCACAGCGGGCTTTAAGACCGGCTCTTATTTTAAAATAGCGACCTTCGCCCTCGCGGTATAAGGCAGCTTTTACCACAAATTCATTGGCTAACCTGAGTGCCTGATTAACCAGTATCTCATTATCTGCAGTAAACTGGCCAAACTCGGTTTTGTATAAAAATTCCAGGTAAACCGAAAAAGTATTATCTACGGAGCCATTAGCAGCTGCCGAGATTTCAATAGGCTGAACGGGATACATAAAAACACAAGGGAATTTGATGTCGTCGGCCATCAGGTTTACTTCGTGAGCAGTGCCGTAGGCGAAGGCAGGTTGAGAAGTAAGGCTTTGAGTAACAGCCTCAATTTGATTGCGGATGGGCATAGGGTTAAATCAAGAATTAAATTTTAAATAAAGCAGCCGCAGGTTATTTCTGCGCCATTTGTAGTTCACTATAACGGCGCTGGTATTCGGCTTCAGTTTTGTTTAATAACAGTTTAGTGAGTATCCGCTCATAAGGCAAGTTAAGGACGGCATCCCAACGGGTAACATCACCGCCTGCCAGAGAATTTACAGTGTTGATATATCGAAATTTTTCGAAACTTTAATGCCTGCCCTTTGTTCAAGCGCTGTAGGAACCGATGCAAGAAGCCGGTTTTCGGTCTCGATAAGTTTGGATAGCTCAAAAAAAATATTTGGCAATGGGCAGGGCGTCAGTTATAGGGAGTTTCTCTACCTGTGCCGTAAAAGCCTCGGCTTCGTATTCATGATACGGCTTACCGGTAGCCCGGCAGTAAAAATAATGCGCCAGCACCTGGCTGCAGGCTTTTAATGAGGGGGTGAAATGATCTTTCCAATGCTGCTCGCCGTACTGATCAATATGGCTGCTGATTTCATCGGTGATGATATCTCTTGATGCCATAAAAGCGCCGGCCGGCTCAATAGAAAGATTACCCGGCACTTTGACCGCCACCAAATGATTATTTATAGTAAATGAAACTGTTTTAGGCCGTTTATCACTATTATACAGATGCTTTATCTGATGCGCCAATGAAAGCACTTGCTGATTAAATTCCTGTAGTTCTTTAAACCTTTTTACATTCTGCAATTGCTTTACCGGAATACCTGATAGTATACTGATCGCTTCCAGGTCGCTCAGTTGCACTGCATTTTGCATTGCCATCAGTTGACCCAGGTTCAGTTCGTTTAATTGGGAAGGAATGGTCACCCTCAATTTACTGGTAGTGGTTTTAAGTACTTTTTCAATGATGGTTGAATGATTTGGAATTTTAATCGTGTGTTTGAAAGATAAAGCTGTGTAAAGATGCTATGGTCATAACATCTTCATAGCTTCTGATTGCCATACCTGCGC
>CAXTCH010000153.1:5052-7670 GCA_964241945.1 uncultured Mucilaginibacter sp. | reverse complement strand
CATATACGGTGCGCTCCGACCTTTGTCTGCTTTCGATATTCCTCAACTTTGAGGCGAGTAATAAGATTCGCAAATTATTGGACACCGCCAAATTGCTATCAAAGACAACTTGCTTGAGTGAAAACATAAGCATTAAAATGACGGGGAGTATCATGATGGCAATTAGCAATAACCCGATAGTCGCATTACGATTAAAGTTTTTGATCAATATGCCCATTGTTAGTGATATGAGTGTATAACAAATTAACCTTTATTTAAAACACGCGACAAACGGAATAGACCAACCGGTTTATTTTACCGATGAAAACGCGGTTGTTTAATTAATCAACATTTTCACGAATCCCATCAATACACATAGAAATTGAAACCATTTCACTTTCTGTGAGCTCACAAAACCGTTAGTTTAAACTCTTATTTAAGGCAGATCAGCAGAACACATTTCGATGCCACAACAAAACGTTGTAAGCGTCCTTTAAATTGCCTATAGTAGTGTCTTGTGCTCATCTTACACTTCAATTTGCTGCACTACGCGACGCTCTACTTAATAGCGTTTATTAGCTTAGCGATGACAACTGATAGAATTTCGCACGTATTGGGAGCAAACCTTTCGAAACAAAATTTTGATGAGCTGGCAATTATCATTGATTTAGTATTAGAACGTAGGCAAGGTTAGGAAATAGTATAAAGAAACGAACCGGTTAACATATTTTAACAATTAGCATATTATTAGTCATAGCTAAGTATATCGAACGACTGCCTATCTGAAAATATAACTTAATAGCTTATCCTTTAATACCCTGTAGTCACTTATAAATATTAATATAAACTTAGAAAATGCTGCTGTTAAAGATGATTGGTTGTTCAAAGTTTTGTAAAGCGTAACTTAAGAAAGTAATATACGTTCTTCGCCTGTTAAAGATTTTGATGAACCGCCTAAGGCAAAAATAAACGCTACCAGCAAAAATATAAATGCTAAGTCAATAATTAATCTTGGTATATTTTCCGATTGTGCATAGGCTTTAACATCTCCGCTTCTTGCGCTTTAATATCCCAAGCATTTAAAGTGACAGTCTTTTCAGGACCATTTAATTAATTCAAATTACTGGTGAGTAAATTGTATCAAAACCAAATTTTTAAGTTTTAATTAAACATTTATGTTTAATTATTTTTAAATTAAGACTTTATCAACATACTTTGGCTGCTCATTGATGCTTATAATTGTTAATAAGTTTGAAAGAATTGTTTTTAAAATGAAAAAGACCAGACTGTCCGGTTTTATGGCTCATTTGGCAGGCTGGCTTATGTTTCTCATTTTTCCTTTTGTATTCTTTAATGCCAGCTACAAGGATAACGATTACTTATCTGTGCTTTTTAGTCAAGAATATGTTTTGTTTGGAACTTGCTACTTTTTGCTATATTACATAAACAGTTTAGTTCTGGTCCCTTATTTTTTCTTCACAAAGCGATATTTAATATATGTATCTGCCATTGGTGCACTTTTTTTCATTGTGTACTTTCTGCATCCTTTTCATAATCTACTTAAAAGGGGCTCATCAAGCTGGCAGTTTAACGCAGGGTCTGCAGACCTTACAAATCATGAAAGACACTTCAAAGTCATGCCGCCACCCTATGGCGAACCGCATTATTTTGGCACGCCCAACTCATTTCAGCAGCCACCACCTGAACTATTTGAGCATCTAAATAGATTGTCGCTTCCGCCACCTATCAGCGGAGGTGACACCACGAGCATGTTCCTGTTTATTGTCATCATCGGTTTAAGCACATCTTTAGCGATTACAAAAAAGTGGCAGGTATCAGAACAGAAAGCGGCAAATGCAGAAATTGGAAAAGCCCATGCAGAGTTATCCTTTTTAAAAGCGCAGATCAATCCGCATTTTTTGTTCAACACATTAAATAACATTTATACCCTAGCCATTGAAGGAGATTTAAGAACTGCTGACAGTATCATGAAATTATCCAATATTATGCGCTATCTTACTGAGGAGGTTACACAATATTTTGTACCCTTGGTAAATGAGATCGAATGTATTGACAATTACATTGACCTACAGCGCCTTCGCATAGGTCAAATGACCATGATCAGCTACAACGTCAGCGGTGCCGCAGCAGGCAAGCTGATTGCGCCACTTGTTTTTATGACCTTTATAGAGAATGTGTTCAAACACGGCATCAGTAAACAAGAAAACAGCAACCTGATAATTCGGGTGGAAATCAAGGAAGAGGTGATCGGATTATTTTGCCAGAATCCGATTTATGAAGCGATAGTAACAGAACCGCGTCGGGGTATCGGTATCCTAAACACCATGCAAAGACTTGAACATCTATATCCCGGCAGGCATGTTTTGAACATCGAACGCAAAGACGGGCTTTTTACCATCAATTTGAAGTTAAATATTCTAACATGAAAATTAGATGTATAGCTATAGATGACGAACCTTTGGCGCTAAGGCTAATTAGCGGATACATCAAGCGCTTCCCCTTGCTGGAGCTAGTTCATGCGTTTGAAAATGCTTTGGCAGGTGCAGAGTTCCTTAAATATAACCAAGTTGATCTACTTTTTATTGACATCATGATGCCCGACGTAAAAGGTACCGAAT
>CAXTCH010000153.1:0-5042 GCA_964241945.1 uncultured Mucilaginibacter sp. | reverse complement strand
CTTACTAACAAGCCAATGATCATTTTCACGACGGCTTACAAAATATTTGCCTACGAAGGTTATGAATTAGCGGCAATGGACTACCTGCTTAAGCCCATTGATTTTAAGAGATTTACAGATGCGGTCGAAAAAGCCTGTGAGTACTATAAATATAAAAATCAATTAGTTGAGGAAACTAAACTGGATAGTTTGTTTGTCCACGTCGAATATAAGTTAGTCAAAATCAATTTGAAAGATATTGAATACATTGAAAGTATGGAGGCTTACATTAAGATATATACTTTCGAAGCGAAGCCTATTATTACGCTCATGCCGTTAAAAAAGCTATTGAAAAATCTACCAGTAAAGGATTTTGTACAAATACACCGCAGCTATGTGATTAATTTCCAGAAAATCCGTTCCATACAAAACCGCCATGTGCAATTAACAACCGCAAACCTTCCGGTGAGTGATACTTATATGAAAAGCTTACTTACTGCACTTGATAGGTAAAGTAGTTTCTTGATTTCATAAATACATAGTAACCATTCATCGATTCTTTTAGTCAACAGTCTTATATGATCACGACCTTTAATTACTTAATAACTAAAAGAAAATATGAAACTTTCCAAATCATCAATTTTGATGGCCATTTTGATTGTGATGGCTTCATGTAAGAAAGATAGCAGTACCAGTACATCCTCCACAAGCAGCAGTAGCAGTTCATCATCCATAGGCGGCAGCACTACAACAGGCACAAGTACAACCGGTCTGGGAACGGCTGATGATACCGGCTGCCCTACCTCTACCGGCGCCAATAAAGTGGCCTGCCTGGCACAGGCCTTTCTGGCAACCCTGTCCACTTCGCAGCAAAGCACGGTTTCTCTTAGCTTAACGCTGGCCAACGCCAAGAACTGGTCCAACCTCCCGATCAGCCTAGCACCCCGGAACGGTATTCAGTTCAGCACACTGACCAGTGCGCAGCTTTCCGCCGCCTTGGCGGTGATCAAAACTGCATCCGGAACTGGATACTCTATGGAAGGCTTCGAAAAGTTCCAGACCATCCGGGCAGCTGACGACTATTTAGCAACGATGCAAAGCGGGTACGGGGACGGCAATTATTTTATTGCCTTCTTGGGTACGCCAAGCAACAGCGGCAAATGGATGCTGCAATACGGCGGCCACCACTATGCCGCCAACATCATGTTCAGCGGCGGCGCCGTGGTGGAAATCACTCCGCTGCATGAGGGCGTTGAACCCCATATCGGTTTTACAGTGAACAATGTTACCTATACCAACCCGCTCAGCAACAATGTTACAGCGATCCAGGCGATGATGGGCTCGTTTACCAGTGCCAACCTGGTCTCCGCTAAAATTTCGGGCACGTTCTCCGATTGCCTCATGATACCGGGTTCAACCTCGAACACTATGCCGACCGTTAAGCAAGGCGTTAAGGTAAGTACGCTGAGCGCCGATGCGCAGGCTAAGGTGTATGCCGCCATGACCCCCTGGATCAACGATGTAGATTCGACCCAGGCGGCAACCATCAGGGCGGCTTATAAAAGCGAACTGGCTGATACCTACGTTTGCTACGCCAACAATACCAGCGCCGTTGCCGGCACGGCGTCTTCCTTTATGACTGCCGCCACCGATTATGTCAGAATAGATGGTCCGACGGTATGGATCGAGATCTGCTGCCAGAACGGCATTGTCATCCAAAATCAAATTCATTACCATACCGTGATGCGGGACCATTCACGCGACTACCTGGGATTGTAATGCTCTAACTCATGATGATGTACAAAGACCATTTTCAGCGCAGTTACCGCACAGTGGTGCGGCCGCTGCTTTTGTTCACCGGTATCATCGCCTGCCTGATGCTTACGCCTTCACGGGTGCAGGCCCATCAGGCGCCTTATACCGCCGTTTTTCTGGATGTGAGTCCGGACAGGGTAGGCGCTGAAATGCAGATTCCCTTATCAGAACTGGAGTTTGCATTCGGCCATCATCTGACTGCTGATCCGGCAACGCTGCTGAAACGCCTTGGCCCCCAACTGAAGGCTTACTTACTCCTGCACACGCACGCTTATAAAACTGCGGCTCAACCTTGGGGTGTGGAGTTAACCAGCATGACGATGGGCAAGGAACAGCAGGTGGCCAGCGGCCCGCCTTTCTGGGAACTCAGGGCCAATCTCCTGCTGCTGCCACGGCGGAATGAGGATACGCGGAAATTTATGCTGGCCTACGATGGCGTAGTCCACCAAGTAATCAATCACGTGATCTTTGTCGCCGTCCGTAATGACTGGGAAACCGGAAGATCGGACACGCTGACTTCAAGGAGCGATCCGATGACCATCCGGATCGGCAGTGATAATAAAGTGCATCCGCTGGAAATTAATATTGCGACAGGAAGCTGGTGGACAGGATTCCGCAACATGGTATCGCTTGGCATGGAACATATCAGGACAGGAACCGATCACCTGCTGTTTCTGCTGGTGCTGCTACTCCCCGCTACGCTGACCGTAAAATCGAACCGATGGGCAGCATTTGGTGGCGCAACCCGGAGCCTTACAAGAGTGCTTAAGATTGTCACCGCTTTTACCGTGGGTCATTCAATGACCTTATTGCTGGGCGCAACCGGTATGGTGGTGCCTCCTTCCCAAATTATTGAAGTGCTGATCGCTGTCTCTATCCTGGTTTCGGCCATACATGCCCTAAAACCGATCTTTCCCGGTAAAGAATATTTTGTCTCCGGCGGCTTCGGCCTGATCCATGGGATGGCCTTTGCCTCAATCCTGTACAATATGCAGCTGCATGGGGAAACGCTGACCCTAAGCATACTGGGGTTCAACATCGGAATTGAAATGATGCAACTGTTTATCGTGGCGCTGGTTATTCCCTGGCTAATTATTTTAAGCCGTAATCCTAATTATAATATAATTAGGATTACCGGGGCAGTAACGGCGATGATTGCATCTTCTGCATGGATTATTGAGCGAGTTAGTGGCAAGCCAAATTTTATCTCCATGCAAATGCAGCTCCTAATTGATCAAGGACTGTGGTTTGTAATCGGTTTGGCAGGGATTACAATTGCAAGTTTGCTTTATAGGAAAATCCGTAACTTGAATTTGCAGAAGTTTATACCTCCTGCCTTTGGTAGATAGCTTGTTTCATTTATCGAAGGAAAAATGATACATTTGAATGCAAATTTGAATTATGCGCATGACCCTGCCCTAGATGTCGCGCTAACCATCAATAATATTCCGCTG
The DNA here is from genome assembly GCA_964241945.1 of uncultured Mucilaginibacter sp. Classification (GTDB taxonomy): domain Bacteria; phylum Bacteroidota; class Bacteroidia; order Sphingobacteriales; family Sphingobacteriaceae; genus Mucilaginibacter. Next base: position 1,794 of record CAXTCH010000153.1, on the reverse strand, counting down.
ATATCTATTTATAGCAAGCTAGGCGACTTATTTACAAGTATTATACGGCTTCAATTCCAATTTGCATTAGCTCTGGTTAGGCGACTGCCCGGTTAATGAAGATTATAGCTCAAAAACACTGGGATGTTTTTTTATATTTTGGTGCTCTAATATATTAAACAGAAAGATAGCTTAGAAATGATTCAATAATATATGTAGGCATTTCTTCAATTGTTATCTTGTTCCCAGTAAGCCCTTACCTCTTCGTGTCCGGTTGCATCATCCCCCTCCCAGGCTCTTGCCCATTTTACGTCTGGGTGCAGGGTCAGTAATACTTCATCGATGTTTCCGGCATTAGAAGCAGCATCAGTTCCTTTGATCAATTCCCGATGATCGTTTATTGCGCTTTCTTCGCTTGTCATAATTCAGTCGAAAAGTTTACTATGTTCAGAATAGCTGTAACTTTAAAATAATCCAAAAGGCCAGTTTACTACCGATTACAACTGCATTTGGTAAATAGCTTTCGCTATAACTCATATTCTGCGTCAATTACCCAGATACGACTAACATTCTTACAAGCAGTTTGGGGTTAACATCTAAATAAGCGCCTGGAGATTTTTCTTTGGTAATTACATATCAAATTTGTTACCGTGAATGGACGTAAAAGTAGGCATCACCATATAGCACGGATGCCCTTAGTGTATGGGCGGAATATTACCGCCCAAAGCGGCTTTTTGCCCCCTTGGTCTCTAAGTTCTTCTGTCTCTTATTATAAGACCGGGTATTCAGTTGTATAAGTGTCTGCTTTATACAGTTTATTTGTCAATTTAAAACGATAACGAAAAATTGATTTTTACAATGCTGATTGTACGTCTTATATTTGATTAGAGAAAAATGGATTTCTGCCTCAGGTTCTATCGTTGAAAACTTTGCAGCAGCGTTATATCGTGGACAGTGCGGAATTTAAAATTTAACGTTTTTCTGTTAAGCATGAATTGAAACGCCACCACAGCTTTCCCGGCGAAGGACGAAGACTTCATGCCTTCAAACTACTCTACCGGCTTCTGAGCAAATAAGTGAGACTTTTGAACAAACTAAACAGAAAAGACATCAGATGAAGCAATATGCCTGAAATACCAGATTTAAATATATTCAGCCACAACCTGGCGAAGCGGCTGGTCGGAAAGACCTTATCCAAAATCAACATATTGATTTCCCGGCGGCTCAAGCTTCCAGCAACTGCGCTTCAGGAAGCTTTGGAAGAACAGGCAATAACCGCCATAGAAAGGAAGGGAAAGGAACTCCACTTCACTTTTAACAATGGTCACATCTTAAGTCTGCATTTGATGCTGCACGGTACAATGTACTGGTACGAGGGTAAAAACGGGAACCGGTTCACCATCGCGGAGCTGCTGTTCGCTGATGGCACCGGCCTGGCTATCACCGACTGGCAGAAAGCCGTCATTCTAACGCTTGATCTCAAGCCTGTAACTGTACCGGATGCCATGGATATGCCATCCGGCTACCTGAAAACGGCGCTGGCGAAAACTTCCCATCCGATCAAAACGGTATTGACTGACGGCAAGACCGTTCAAGGCATTGGCAATGCCTATGTGGATGAAATTCTATATGCAGCAAAACTATCGCCGTTCTCTAAATCGGACAAAATTCCTGAAGACGAGGTAAAAGTCCTTGGGAAAGCTATTAAAACGGTTCTCACTCATGCAGAAAAGCATATTTTGGAACGTTTCCCGGACACGATTGGGTATACCGCTGAAATTGATCAGACGTTCCGCGGCAACATGGAAATGTGTT
>CAXTCH010000152.1:0-7672 GCA_964241945.1 uncultured Mucilaginibacter sp. | reverse complement strand
GCGCAGGGTTTCATCCAGCAAATCGATAAAACGATCAAACTCGGCGGGGCGTTTTTCAAATTCAATAATCCACTCATGCCCGCCTGCATTGTCACCGGCAAAATAGATGGGGCCGGCCGTATAATCGCGCACCACAGCGCCGGTTTGGCTGCAGGCCTCCTGCAATGCGCGTTCGGCATTGTCAATAATTACTTCTTCGCCAAAGGCGTTGATAAAATGTTTGGTACGGCCGGTAATCTGGATGCGATAAGGCGCCAATGAAGTAAACCGGATGGTATCGCCTATCATATATCGCCATAAACCGGCATTGGTACTGATGATAAGCGCATAGTTTTTATTCAGCTCCACTTGGCCCAGTGTTAAGGTATCAGGCTGATCCTGATCTAAGTTTTCAAGCGGCAAAAACTCATAAAATATGCCATAATCCAGCATCAGCAGCATTTCGCCTGGCTGCTCCAAATCCTGTATGCCAAAAAAGCCTTCCGAGGCATTATAAGTTTCCAGGTAATACATATCCTCCCTCGGAATCAGTTGCCTGAACTGCTCACGGTAGGGCGTAAAATTTACAGCGCCATGAAAGTACAGTTCCAGGTTAGGCCATACTTCCAGCAGGTTGCGCTTGCCGGTAATTTCGAGGATGCGCTTAAATAACAGAATATTCCAGGTAGGTACGCCACTGATGCCCGTTACATTCACGTCCTTGGTGGCATACGCCATCTTTTCTATCTTCTCCTCAAAGTTTTCCAGTAGGGCAATTTCCAGGTCGGGGGTACGGTAAAATTCTGCCCATAGCGGCAGGTTTTTCATAATTACGGCTGACAGATCGCCGAAAAAGGTATCGGCATTCATCTGGCTTACCTGGTGGCTGCCGCCTAAGGTTAGGCTTTTGCCGGTGAACAGCCGGGCATCAGGCCGGTTATTGCAGTACAGGGTCAGCATATCTTTACCGCCCTTCATGTGGCATTCTTCCAGGGACTCGGTGCTTACCGGAATAAACTTGCTGCGGTCGCTGGTAGTACCCGATGATTTGGCAAACCATTTTACTTCCGTTGGCCACAAAATATTCTGCTCGCCCGCCAGCATACGCTCGATATAAGGCTTCAGGGTATCGTAATTTTGCAGCGGTACGCGTTCCTTATAATCGGCTAAAGTTTCAATGCTTTTATAGTGATGCCTGCGGCCCCATTCGGTGTGCTGGGCAGAGGTGACCAGGTGCTCAAACCACTCCTCCTGCACTTCGTCAGGGTACTTCATGAAAAGCTCAATCTGGTGGATGCGCTTTTTCATGAACCAGTTGAAAACAGAATTTATAATCGGCATAGCGGGACGCTCAAGTTAAGCAAAATTTTTCCGTTTAAGAACAAAATTTGCTCCCAAATAAACCTTCCGTACCAGCTCATTATCGGCCAGGACCTCCGGCTCACCCGATTCCAGAATTTTGCCTTCAAAAAGCAGGTAGGCGCGGTCAGTTATTGACAGCGTTTCCTGTACGTTATGGTCTGTAATCAGAATGCCAATATTGCGGTGTTTTAATTTGGCCACCATGCTTTGTATCTCCTCCACCGCAATAGGATCCACCCCGGCAAAGGGCTCGTCCAGCAAAATAAAGTGCGGTTCGGCGGCTAATGCACGGGCAATTTCGGTGCGGCGACGCTCACCACCCGACAATAAATCGCCACGGTTACGGCGCACCTTGTGCAAACTGAATTCATCTATCAATTCTTCGAGTTTATCCGCCTGCTTGTCTTTGGGCATCGTGCCCATCTCCAGCACGGCCCGTATGTTATCCTCAACCGTCAGCTTACGAAATACCGATGCTTCCTGCGCCAGATAACCAATCCCTTTTTGTGCGCGGCGGTACATAGGGTCGCCGGTAATGTTTTCTTCTTCCAGAAATATATTGCCTTCGTTAGGTTTAATTAAACCTACAATCATGTAAAATGAAGTTGTTTTACCTGCCCCGTTTGGTCCCAGCAAACCCACAATCTCGCCCTGCGACACATCGAACGATACATCATTCACTACCGTGCGCTGCTTATATTTCTTTACCAGATGTTCTGCTCGTAATTTCATCTTTTTTTGTGCGTGAATGGAGTGAGAAGATCGGGGTAGTCAGACAAAACATCATCCGCTCCAATCAATCCTTATACTTCGCTCCTTCTGATCCCTTTTATATTCAATTGTATAGAACGCTTATCGCGCCAAATATTTTCTTCGATGGTATAACAAATGTCAAATGGCTGGTTTTTGTTCACTTCGTGCATCCATTCGGCCTGGTTAAAGGCAATGCAGTCAAACATGGCCGAGCCCTCCTGGGCCACCGCCATTTTAAGGTGATTGGAGCCGACCATACCTGCACGGCCGCACACCTGTACGCCGCGACTTAAAAATACCGGCGACATGTTTTCCGGCCCGAACGGTGCAAAGCGGTTTAAAATCCTGAAAAAGCGGGCATCTATCTGGTGTAAATCCAGTTCAGCATCAATCAATATTTCCTGAACCAGCTGCTCGGTGGTGATGCTGGCACTTACTACCTCCTCAAAGCGCCGGCTAAATGCCTCCACCTTGTCGGGCTGCAAGGTCAGGCCGGCGGCATATTTATGTCCGCCGTATTGGATCAACAAGTCGCTGCAATCGCTCAGCGCCTCATACAAATCAAAACCCACTACCGAGCGGGCAGAGCCGGCCACGTGTCCGTTAGACTGGGTAAGCACCACCGTGGGCCGGTAATATTTTTCTGTGAGGCGCGAAGCTACGATGCCGATGACCCCCTTATTCCACCTCTCGTTAAACACCACGGTTGATTTACGGCCGATCAGTTCGTCGCTGCTTTCAATCATACTCAGCGCCTCGTCGGTAATCGACAAATCATGCTCTTTACGCTCGAGGTTTTTACCATTAATAAAAGTACCCTTATCACGTGCCTCGGGCAGCGATTCGGCAATCAGCAGTTCAACAGCATGTTTTGCGTCATCAATACGGCCGGCGGCGTTGATGCGGGGACCCAGTAAAAATACAATATCAGCAATGCTATAGTTACCTGTTTTGCCGGCTATCTCCATCAGGGCCTGAACGCCTTTGCAGGCTTCGTTATTTAATTGCTGTAAGCCGAAATAGGCCAGCACCCGGTTTTCGCCGGTAATGTGCACAATATCGCAGGCAATACTAATGGTTACCAGCTCCAGGTAGCAACTGTAATCATCAAACGGAATGTCGTTTTTTTCAGCATACGCCTGTACCAACTTAAAGCCTATGCCGCAACCTGATAATTCTTTGTAAGGGTATTCACAATCCGGGCGCTTGGGGTCAAGCACGGCTATGGCTGCCGGCAGCACTGCGCTGGGTAAGTGGTGGTCGGCAATAATAAAATCCACGTTTTTTGCAGCAGCATAGTCAACTTTATCAATCGACTTGATACCGCAATCCAGCGCAATAATCAGTGAAAAGTCATGCTCCGCGGCGTAATCAATTCCCCGGTTAGATATGCCGTACCCCTCGAGGTAACGGTTAGGGATATAGTAAGCCATATTGCCATACAGCTTTTTAAAGAAACTGTATACCAGGGCTACGGCCGTAGTTCCGTCTACATCATAATCGCCGTACACCAATATTTTTTCACCGGCTGCTATTGCCTGTTCAATACGCAGCACCGCCTTTTCCATGTCGGCCATTAAAAAAGGATCGTGCAGCTGCCGCAGGTCGGGTTTAAAGAAATAGCGGGCATCGTCCATACTGGCAATACCCCGGTGAAAAAGCAGCGTACTCAAAACAGGGTCGACACTTAAGTCAGCAGCCAGCTGGTTGACCAGGGTTTTATCGGGTTGCTGTTTAATGGTCCACCTTTTATTCATGCGTTAATAAAGTTTTGTTAAATGTAAGTTATTTTATACTGTTTTATGATCTTAACCTATGGCTTTGTTAGGCAGGCAGACGCAGGTTGGCTATCTTTGAGCCGCTCAACTCACTATAAGGTAGTTTGAGCTTATAACTGCGCAAATGTACAATACGTACAGGTTGCTGCATCCTATTACTATGGAAATTTTTGTATTGAGCGAAGGATCTTACTCCGTGGATGCTTCCAAAAAGTTTGTTCCCTTCAACCCTCAAACCGATAGATCTACCGACCGGCCGGGTTCCCTTTTCATCCACGTTAACCCGTTTCTTATTAAAACGGATAGCGATTTGATAGTGCTGGACACCGGCTTGGGCTATAAAGATACGCATGATGACCTGTTGCTACACCAGCATATCCGCAATGCAGGCTTCGACCCCGAAGAAGTAACCTTGGTATTGATGTCACACTTACATTATGACCACTCGGGCGGCCTGGTGGTAGAGCAAAATGGTGAACTGGTGCCCAGCTTTCCGAAAGCAAAGCATGTAATACAGCAGGGCGAATGGAATAAAGCGCTTAACGGTTCTTCTTCCTCTTACCGTAAACCGATTTTTGAAGCTTTGCTAAGGCATCAGATCAATTTGGTTTTAGTCGAGGGTTCGGGGCTGTTACAGCCAGGCATCAGTTATGAACTGTCAGGCGGGCATACCGAATTTCACCAGGTATTCTGGATAAATCTGGAAGGCAAAAAAGTATTTTTTGGAGGCGATGAACTGCCGGAACCGGAACAGCTGCAACGGAAATTTGTAGCCAAGTATGATTTTGACGGCCGTAAGGCGATGCAGTTACGCGAGGAGTACGGTATAAAAGCAGCGGCCGAAAGTTGGATTTGTTTATTTTATCATGCCAAATCGGTGCAGGCAGGTACCATACAGCATGAGAATGATACTTTTAAAATTACAGCGATTTAAGCAGTTTTCATCAATTCAAAAAGCTCTCTGATTTTTTCCACGTTCAAAGGTTTGGACACAAAGTCTTTAACTACGGGATATGATTTGGCTTTATTGATATCATTGCTGAATACCGATGAAGAAATAATATATATTTTGCTTTTACCATGCGGGTCGATGTTTAACCGCTCATAGGTGTCTAAAAACTCCCAGCCGTTCATAATCGGCATGTTAATGTCCAGCAAAATAAAATCAGGCATTTGGTCGGGCTGTGTTTCCTGGATGTGAATTAACTGATCAATGGCATATCTGCCGTTCAGGCAGGCCACAATTTCGGCATCCAGCAAAACCTTCTTTATCAGTTTGATAGAAATAAAATTATTAATTTCATCGTCATCTACTAATAAAACGCTAATAGGCCTGTTCATAATCATGCGTTGTTTTACGCAAGCCCCGGGCAAATAGTTTCAATTCCTAAGTCGCAGGCAACAATTTGTAGTTATAGGATAAGGTAGTTGACCCTTATGAATTTTATGCTTAGCAGGGTGGACAGGTACCCCATTCTGCACTTACCTTTGTTAACCAATTTGTCCTGTATCACACTATGTTTTAATATTTAATCACTTCGAGTTTTTATGAACCGGTTTACCTGCAAACAGCTTTTTTTATCTCTGTGTTCCTTATGGTGGGCTATATCTGTATCGGCACAACCCAAATCACCTGCGGCTTTATATCCTGGCCTGTTTGAAGCAGTCCAGATGGCACAGATCTATCCCGATGGTAAAAGCTTTCCGGATGCTACGCCGCTGCAATCGCCTGCAGAAATTATGCGGCAATATAACCTGCAATCGGGCAAACCGGGCTTTCGGCTGGATAGCTTTGTAAAGCAATATTTTAAAACACCGGCACCCAACAGCAATATTTACCGCAGTAATATACAGGCAGGCGTTCGCAAGCACATTGATACGCTTTGGTCGGTTTTACAGCATGTGGCCGATACGGCTAAAGGCACCTCACTGCTGCCCCTGCCTCACCCTTATATTGTACCGGGAGGGCGTTTTCGAGAGGTATATTACTGGGATTCTTACTTTACCATGCTGGGGCTGAAAGATAGCCGCAAGTATGAGGTGATACAGCATATTTGCGAAAACTTTGCTTACCTGATTGATACCTACGGCCATATTCCCAATGGTAACCGCAATTATTACCTTACCCGTTCGCAGCCCCCCTATTTTTCGCTGATGATTGAACTGCTGGCGGGTATTAAAGGTAACCAAACGCTGGTAAAATACCGCCCCGAACTGGTGAAAGAGTATAATTACTGGCTGCATGGAGCTGGCAATCTGTCTGCGGGCAATGCTTTTGAGCATGTGGTACGTATGCCCGACGGCAGCCTGCTGAACCGCTACTGGGATGCCGGTAATTATCCCCGCGAGGAATCATACCGGCAGGATGTGCTGACGGCCAAGGAATCATCTCAAAAGCCCGAAGATCTGTACCGCAATATCCGCACGGCGGCCGAGTCGGGCTGGGATTTCAGCAGCCGGTGGCTGGCCGACGGCAAAACACTCAGCACCATACAAACTACCAGTTTTGTTGAAATTGATTTAAACTGTCTGCTTTACCATCTCGAAACGGTGATAGCACACGCCTATACTTTAAGTCATGATAAGGCCCAGGCCGCAGTTTATACCGCAAAAGCAGCCAGCCGCAAAAAGGCCATCATGAAATATTTATGGAACCCGGCGTATGAATGCTTTACAGATTATAACTGGCAACAACGCCGGCCTTCCAATCAGGCAACTATTGCTACCATGTATCCTTTGTTTTTCCGTATAGCTACCCATCAGCAGGCAACGGCAATCAGCGAACTGGTACGTACCCGGTTTTTAAAACCCGGTGGCATTGCCACCACCCTGGTGCCTACCGGCCAGCAATGGGACCGCCCTAATGGCTGGGCTCCGCTGCAATATATTACCAATATCGGTTTAATTAACTACCACCAACAGGCGCTGGCCAAAACAGCCGCCGAACGCTGGATGAAAACCAACATTGACCATTTTAAAGCTACCGGACGGCTGGTAGAGAAATATGATATTGAAAGCATAGGTACGAAAGCCGGCGGCGGCGGAGAATATCCGCTGCAAGATGGCTTCGGCTGGACCAACGGGGTACTGTTACGGTTTTTGAATATGTATAATACAGATGAAAGCCAGACGAGCGACGAGCGCCCTACTGCTGCTCTTTCCAAAGTTCCGGGTGATCACGGTAGTAGCTGACTTGCTCAATGATCTGTTCAACTTCTTCGGAACTTAATTCATGTTTTTCGTTAGACGTGTAGGTAAACATCTTACCCGGCTGGTCAAAAGTAAGATAACCGAAATAATTAGAATTATTGGTCGTTAATTGCTGGTTTCTCAGCTTTACAGCCTCTGACACAATTCCTTCAGCCTCCACATCCCTGAACAGGTAATACTTGAAGGTAAGGATAGGATGACTGTCCATCGCAATATTGGCATCCGGAATAATTCTTAGCGGCAGGCTGTCTACTTTGATGTATATAGGTGTCATAGCGGCGATATTAAGTTTTGCAAATGAGTTTTATTGCAGAACCCTGTATTTGCACAACGCTCTGCATCAGTATTTGTTCCATGTTGTTTACGCAATTTTCGTCCTTATGTGCATCTGAGTAATACAAACCAATATATACAACAACGGCCTTTAGATCTCTAAAGGCCGTTGTTGTATATATTATTTCAGGTGCCGTATTCCGGAGTGGTTACTTCACTCTCCTCAAACTCATATTCAGTTAAAGGAGGGCAAGAGCAGATTAGCGTACGGTCGCCGTAAGTATCATTTACACGACCTACAGATGGCCAGAACTTAT
>CAXTCH010000151.1:0-7718 GCA_964241945.1 uncultured Mucilaginibacter sp. | reverse complement strand
GAACCGCTGGTATATATGACTGACGAAGTAAATGTGTTACGTGAAGATGTGGTAAAGCACCCCATTACTCATGAAGAAGCTTTACAGAATGCGCCGGAGCATAATAAAGATTTCTTTTTAGTGCCAAAGGTGATCAGGAAATAACCGTTCTCATCGTTCTGAGCGCCGGCAAGGAACGATAAAATCTTTTACAGATTTCCCTTCCTGACAAAGCCGTGATTAGGCACCTGTTCATTTTTGTCGGCGGGAATTTTAGCACAGACACGGTAAAATATGTATTTCTTGCCGGCACTAATTCCTTTAAAAACAGAACCGATTTGCTGGTGCATCTGGTCACATTCTTTGGCTAAAGCAACCGTATCCGTCAATTTAATATTGGTTTTATACACAACCATAGGAAAATACCCTTCATTGGTCACTTGCGGAAAAATGCGGAATACTTGTGGCTGCGTAGGCACATTTTTAAAAACCAGAGGAAAAACATATTGCTTATTAAGGGCCAGGGTAAGGCGCTTGTCGAATTCAATAAATTCATTTTCCTGCGCGTAGTGCCAAAATTGATTAGCCGGTTCATTTACCAGATTGCATAATACCATATCATTGGCAGCGTCAGCTAAACAGCCTTTGTTCATATCCGTTTGTGCCTGAGCATGCCAGGCGTTTGCATCTTTGCCTTCAATTTGCATCAGGCCAACCTGCAGTATGTTGAGCTTCCAGTTATTGCCGTATTTACCGTAAACTACAATCAGCGCCGGCGATTGTACTTTGCTGTCGAAGTAGCCCACGCTTACAAATAACTCACTGTTGGCCGCCTGAAAGCTAATGGTATAACCTTGCTTACCGCCGGTGCCTACCTTGACAGTAGTTCCTTCGGTGGCATGCTTTATATAAAACTGATTTTGAATATGGTATGTATTGGTATTAAAGCGCTTACCAATTTGCTGCATAATAGCTAAAAAGGAGTTCGGCCCGTGTTTGGCCATTTGCTCGCTGCAAAGCGGCAATACCTGCGAAGGGTCCTGCGCGGCGAAACCCGCAATCAGTTTTTCGTTAAGCGCATTAATTTCACTGCTTACCGAAGTGCTGATTTTTCCGTCCTGGATGACTTGTCCGCCCGGATTGCAGCCATAAATAAAAAATAAAATGCCAGTAAACAAAAGGGAAAGGCGATACATCTAAGGTTGATTAAACGGGGCAAAGATACTTTTATTTGTTGTTGCAGATTGTAACATTGTACATCCTTAGCAGGCTAATAATATAGTAAACGCCAGAGTTTGACTATTTGTAAGGCTGCATGTTACCGCAGTTGCAAGCGCAATCAGGATCGCTAAGCTTCATCTGCGATAAAAAATGCTGATAAAAGGCTATGCGCTCTACCATATTAGGCTGTTGGCCGCCGTGGTTACATTCCAATTCTCCGTTGATGATGTTAATCGTCATGCCAAAGCCAGGTACCCGGCCTGCTGCTTTATCGGCGGTGCTGGGCTGCCACTTACCGGTCATTACATCATGCGCAGAAGGTTTATGCGTTTGTGGTGTCATCCAAAAATAAATGGCAGTTTCAAATGCCAGCACAGGGTCGCTTTCTACTAACCCCGGGTTCTTTAATAAAGTATTTTTATCGCCCAAAATGCATTGTGACGCATAGCCATAATTGCCGTTATAACTCAATTGTACCGGCCCGCGGCCATAATATTTTTGACCGGGTACGGGTGGATATTCGTCGTTGTCTGCAATATATTTTAAGCTGGTGTCCATTTCGTGCGTTAGCATTAGCCCGTCCGTATAGGTACCGTTCTGCCCGTGGCGGGTTTCATGGGCAATGTGGGCAAAAAAGGCAGCCAACTCTTTTTGGTTAGTGGCGTTGTCTTTCTCATTGCAAAACAGGCCGAAGTCAATCTCATAAGTACTGTCAGGCTTTTGCTTCGCCCACGCTTCGTTCCAGTCGGCGTCTTCCCTCACTACAATGCTTTTGCCGGTAGTCCGGTCGGTGCGGGTGAGCTGGTAAACAGAAACCGCACGGCGTACCACTTTGATTTTAATTTGCGATAATTCGCGTGCCGCCCTAACAAAAGCCGCATAGTTGTAGAACGAATTACGCTGAGGAAACAAGGCATTGAATTGCTTTTCAGTAATTAGCTGATTAATTGATGCAGACACTAACGTGTTTCGCCGGCCTTCTTTTGCCGGTGGATTAGTGCAATGAACACTAATCAGGCAGATCAAACATAGAACTGATAAGCGGTAACCTGCAGATTGCAAAACAGACATAATCATATCAATAGGATGGTGTAAGCTTAAAAGGTTTAAGCGTTTATTTTAAATATTTATTTTAGCAAAAACACTATTATTGAATAATGGTAATTAATGCTGATGAAAATATATACTAAAACCGGCGATAAAGGTTTTACTTCATTAATAGGCGGTACCCGCGTACCAAAGCATCACCTTCGTATTGAGAGCTACGGTACGGTAGATGAGTTAAACTCTTATATTGGCCTTATACGCGATCAGGAACTGGAGCTGCATGATAAAAATGTATTGAAGGAAATACAAGACCGGCTGTTTACCATCGGCTCAGGTTTGGCATCTGATCCGGAGAAATCAAAAATGACCATACCGGATTTACACTTGCCGGACGTTGAGTTGCTGGAAAATGAAATCGACCGTATGAATGCTGTATTGCCTGAGTTGCGGCACTTTGTTTTGCCGGGAGGCAGCAATGCCGTTTCTTTTTGCCACATTGCCCGCTGTGTTTGTCGCAGGGCCGAGCGGCTTTGCGTGCATTTGAATGAGGATAGTCCGGTTGATGAAAAGGTGATTATTTATTTAAACCGCCTGAGCGATTACCTGTTTACGCTTGCCAGGCTGATTGGTTTTCAGCAACATATACCCGAAAATCAGTGGTTGCCCAGGATGTGAAAAAATTGATAAAAATTTGTTGATAATCCATTTAAAAATATTATACTTTTGCGAAAACTGAAAAATTACTGAAAATAAAAAAATAACCTATGTACTGGACACTTGAATTAGCCTCACACTTGGAAGATGCTCCCTGGCCGGCAACAAAAGACGAATTAATTGATTACGCTATCCGCTCAGGTGCACCGGTTGAGGTGATTGAAAACCTGCAGGCATTGGAAGATGACGGTGAGCCTTATGAAAACATTGAAGAAATATGGCCCGATTATCCGACTAAAGACGATTTCTTTTTCAACGAAGATGAGTATTAAATTACTCCTGATGAATAAAAAACCTTGCTTAGCGAGGTTTTTTTAGTTTATGCCAACTTTTTGGAATGGTTTTGGTTATTGAATTAAGAACAATTTAAAAAATCATTCAACTAAAACTACTACCATGAGAGGCTTACTTTACATTATTGCCGTAATTCTAATTATAGGATGGGCATTAGGCGCATTTGTTTATGACGTTGGCGGTTTAATTCACATTTTGTTAGTGATTGCTATTATCGCATTGATTCTAGGTGTAATACGCAGAGCTTAACTCAAAACCCGCAAGGGTGATTAATGATAAAGGGCTATTCTGAAATCAGGATAGCCCTTTTTTTTGTAGGAGAATTTCTGCTATCCATATATCTTCGGGATAGGTGATTTTAAAATTTTGATAGTTGCTTTCGGCTAAATGAATAACGTGGCCCGCCTGTTCTACCACGCTGGCATCGTCGGTAAATGCATCCGTATAGGAAAGGGTGTAAGCCTCCCGCAGTTGCGAAAGCGTAAAAGTTTGCGGGGTTTGCACCAGGTAAACTTCATCGCGAATTAAGCTTCTGGTAGTGCCCTGATGCATTTGCCTTATAGAGTCGCGGCTTTTAACAGCGGCTATAGCATTACCTGCCTGGGCCGCCTGCTGGTAACAGGCATCAATAATTTCAGGATCAACCATCGGGCGTACGGCATCATGCACGGCTACCAGCGCTTCTGCATCTTTTATGGTGTCAATGGCATTCTTTACCGAGTGAAAGCGGGTTTCGCCGCCTTTAATAAGGGTATGTGCAAATGTAAACTGGTGTGTCAGGCAAAGCTCCCGCCAATATTCATGATAGGCCTCAGGCAGAACCACCAGAAGTTGCGGTTGGCTCCGACTGGCTAAAAAGGCGTTGATGGTATGCAAAATTACCGGGCGCCCATTTAGTAGCAAAAATTGCTTAGGCAATACCGACTTCATCCGGGTACCCGACCCGCCGGCTACAATGACTGCATAACACGCAGGAGAAGCTGTTGGAATCATAACGTTGCAAATTTATAGAGGTTTAATTATCTCAAAAGTCGCTTATGATAACAGCCTTTAAGATAGTAACAAAAAAGCGTCATTGCCGGGAGCGAACCTACATTTAATTAACATAGCTGCGCTATATAATTTAGGAAAGGTTCATTCATCGCAATGACGCAACAGAATTGAGTTTATTTAAAGTTTTAGATGATCAGCATAGCGTCACCATAACTGTAAAAACGATACTTTTCTTTTACAGCCACTTCATAGGCATGCATGACATGCTCATAGCCACCAAATGCACAAATCATCATCAACAATGTTGATTCGGGTGTATGGAAATTGGTAATCATTGAATTGGCAATACTGAATTCGTAGGGAGGAAAAATGAATTTACTGGTCCAGTCGTTGGCGGCTTTTAATGTCTTGCTTGCTGATACGGCCGATTCCACCGTACGCATTACAGTAGTACCCACTGCACACACACGGCGCTTTTCCTCAATACCACGGTTTACAATATCGGCCTGCTTTTGCTCTATAATGATTTGCTCCGAGTCCATTTTGTGTTTGGTCAAATCCTCAACTTCTACCTGCCGGAAGGTGCCTAAGCCTACGTGCAGTGTCACCTCAGCAAAGTTGACGCCTTTTAATTCCAGGCGTTTCATTAACTCGCGGCTAAAATGCAGGCCGGCAGTAGGGGCAGCCACAGCGCCTTCGTGCTTTGCAAATATGGTTTGATAGCGTTCCTTGTCTTCGGCGGTTGCCTTGCGTTTGATGTATTTAGGTAGCGGAGTTTCTCCCAAAATTTCAACATTACGACGGAATTCCTCGTCGGTGCCATCAAACAAAAAGCGAATAGTACGGCCTCGCGAGGTCGTGTTGTCAACCACTTCGGCTACCAACAAGTCATCATCGCCAAAATATAATTTATTGCCTACGCGGATTTTACGGGCGGGATCAACCAGTACGTCCCACAAACGCAGTTCCTTATTCAATTCGCGTAGCAGGAATACCTCAATGGTAGCGCCGGTTTTTTCTTTATTGCCGTACAAGCGGGCCGGAAATACCTTGGTATTATTCAAAATCATTACATCTTTATCGTCAAAGTAGTCCAGGACATCCTTGAATATCTTATGCTCAATTTTACCTGAGTCGCGGTGCAAAACCATCAGCCTTGATTCGTCGCGGTTCTCGCTTGGATTATGGGCAACTAATGACTCGGGTAAGTTGAATTTAAACTGAGATAACTTCATGATAATTATAATGAATTTTAGCGCGCAAAGTTACGAATTTATTTTGCTTTCGGTAACAGGCAATTGCTGCCCTTTTACGCTAACATTTTTAATCATTAGAATAACAATAATAGTGCGCCGCTGTTTACCGTATTTAACCTGAATCGCCGGTTTAACAATGGCGAAACTCAGGCTTTATAATTAACCTGTAACTTTGCCGGGTGCAGTTAGGCGGAGTTTGCCATAAATATTTACATTTGCTGCACATACAATTATTATACAACTTATTTTATGTCGGACAAAGCACAATTACAAATTGGCGATATAACCGTTGAGCTACCTTGTGTGGAAGGTACCGAAGGGGAGAAAGCGATTGATATTTCGAAGCTGCGCGACCAGAGCAGTTATGTTACGCTTGATATTGGTTACAAAAATACAGGCGCTACCAAAAGTGCCATTACTTTTTTAGACGGAGAAAAAGGTATATTAAAATACCGCGGTTATCCGATTGAGCAATTGGCAGAAAAGTCAACCTTTATTGAAGTTGCCTACCTGCTGATTTACGGCGATTTACCCAGCGAACAGCAATTGAACGATTTTCAATACCAAATAAGCCGGCATACCCTGGTGCACGAGGACATGAAGAAGTTTTTTGACGGATTTCCTTCAAAATCTCATCCGATGGGGCAACTTTCATCGTTAATCGGTGCATTAGCGGCTTTCAATCCTGAATCTTTGCAATCAGGGTTGAGCGCTGAGGAAATCAATACTGAAATTATAAAGCTCATTGCCAAGATGAGCACCATTGTTTCCTGGATTTATAAAAAATCTCTCGGGCACCCGGTAGTGTATCCCTGGAACAAATATGATTATGTCACCAATTTTTTGCACATGACCTTTGGTCAGCGCACGGAAGAATACACGCCTGACCCGGTAGTGGTGAACGCCATGAATAAGCTGCTCATTCTGCATGCCGACCATGAGCAAAATTGCTCGGCCTCTACAGTACGTATGGTGGGTTCATCGGACGCTAATTTGTATGCCTCAATCTCGGCAGGTATATCAGCCCTGTGGGGGCCGCTGCACGGCGGCGCCAACCAGGCGGTGATTGAGATGCTGGAAAAGATTAAAGCCGATGGGGGAGATACCGATAAATGGATTGCCAAGGCAAAAGACAAAAATGATCCTTTCCGGTTGATGGGCTTCGGTCACCGGGTGTATAAGAATTTTGATCCGCGTGCCAAAATTATTAAAAAAGCTTGTGATGATATCTTAGCGCAATTGGGCGTTCAGGACGAGGTATTGAATATCGCCAAACGCCTTGAAGAAGTAGCCCTGCAAGACCCTTATTTTGTAGAGCGTAAGCTTTATCCTAACGTAGATTTTTACTCAGGCATTATCTATCGTGCCTTAGGTTTCCCGACCGAAATGTTTACGGTACTCTTCGCTTTAGGCCGCCTGCCAGGCTGGATAGCTCAGTGGAAAGAAATGAAAGAAAATAAAGAACCTATCGGCCGCCCCCGTCAAATTTATGTGGGCGCTACGAACAGGGATTACGTAGATATGCAAAAGCGATAAATATCATCTCATATAACATAAAAAGGGCCTTGATAATTTATCAAGGCCCTTTTTTTGTTATATGAGATGAAATATTATTTTTCAGTCTTTTATTTAGTAAAAGAGAAGGTCAGATCATTTAAATTGACTGTCATGTTGTAAGTGCCTGCCGGCAAAGAGAAGTTAGGACCTTTAACGACAAGAGAACCGCTGGTGCCTGTGCCGCCATAATTTGTATTCCAATTACGGGCTGGAGTTACCTGAAATAAGGTAGTTGAAGTAAAGGTTACCTTTCCTGTATAGACGCCATTGCTTGTTGCTGAAGCTAATGAATCGGCAGTTTGAGATGAGGGATCCCAGTTCTGATAGTCTCCAGGTAAATAGATGTATGAAACTAACTGGTATGGAGTTACGTTTAATGTAATTACATTAGAATAAGATGGAGTAGCGTTAACTGCTATAGTCGACTTCGCTCTAACTTCAACTTGCGTTGGTGTACCTGTCGTTAAATTTAACCCTAATAGATACCCGTTAAGTGTACCAACAGTTACAGAAGACTGGCCCGTAGACGATGCTGCCATTTCTTGATAGGTTTTGAAATTGGTACCCTTTGCGGCAAATTGTAACGTATAAGTTATCGGGGCATTATAACCAGTTACCTGGGTTGCAGGCCAACTAAAGTTTACAGCCGTATTTGCG
>CAXTCH010000150.1:0-7749 GCA_964241945.1 uncultured Mucilaginibacter sp. | reverse complement strand
CATTTAAATCTGCATCAGTAGCTTTTGTACTTAGTTGGGTAAGTAAACGGATGTGAAAAGCGTTTATCACCTTTTGCCATTGTACCAAACTGCCGCCAAAAAACTGGTCGCCGCTCAGTGTTGCACCCAAACCAGTACCGCCAGAAGTCGGGTTAGAAATAAGCTGCGCCAGGTCGGTATTTGCACTTTCCAGCCAAGCCAGTGATTGTACCATTACTGCCTTTTGGGCATCGTATTTGGGCGTAAGATTAGTGAGGCCCTGTAATGCCTGGGTCATAGGAATATCTCCTCTTTCCAAACTCATCTTACTGAAAAAATAAGCCCTGAAAAATTTGCCCAGCGCTTCATACGGATTCACGGTAGCACCGCCCGAAGCAATGGCTGCATTTTCCATGGCAACTACGTTTTTTAATGTGGTATAATAATCGGCACCACTGTCAAAATCATAAGTATTGTTACCGTAGTAATTGTAATTATAGATATAATACTGATCCCATATTTCATCTTTGTTACTAGAGCCGGCATATACCGAGCTGCTCTGATTATTACTGGCATAAGCCCCGTCAGGTAGATCTACCAGGTTATTCACTACCCCGGTAAATAGCAGGGAAGCCGGAACGCTGTTGGCTACGTTGTTATTTTGGGTAAGTTCCTCGTAGCTTTTTTTACAGCTTACCAAACCCGATACTATCAGCACAGGCAATATATAAGCGGTTAATATCTTTTTCATGATGTTTGCGTAATAAAATTAAAATGAAACTTTAAGGTTGATGCCATAGCTGCGCACCGATGGTGATTGCAAGCCTGTTACCGTTACCGGACTGTTACTGTACTGGTCTAAATCCACATCCTTGAACTCAGGATTTTTGTAGAAATAAAGCAGATTACGCCCGTAAATCGAAGCCGAGGCATTTGTAATGAAGCTTTTGGTCAGCCATTTTTTCGGAAAATTATATCCAATGGTTACTTCGCGCAGTTTAGCATAGGTTTTACTCATCAGGTTAGCCCGGTCTACATTATAATATTCGCTCGCGTACTCCTGTACTAAAGCTGTGGCAGTGTTGGTGGTGTATTGCAAAGCACTGTAATTGGTTACCGCACCGGTTTGTGAGTTGTAATTAGGCGCAACCCCATTGGCAATTACCACACCCTGGCCTACGTATGACCCTTTGTAGTTGGCATTATTCACATTTAGCCAATCCTGATAGCGGGCAGCACCCAAAGCGCCTTCGGCGGTTAATGCGTTGCTACCACCGCGTATGGTTTTATTATGTACGTAATCGGTAGTTACGCCACCTACTGAACCATCGAACTGGAACCCTAAATTGATATTTTTGTAATGGAATTTATTGTAAATTGACCAGGTATAATCGGGATTTAAATGACCTAAGTACTGACGTACCGGATTAACTAATGGTTCACCATTACTGCCATTGATAATCTGGCCGGCGGGCGTTCTTACAAAATCCGAACCGTAGAATTTATCTGTACGATCGCCTTGATGGAAAAACGTAAGGTAGGTGCTTTGTCCCGGCGGCAATTCTTTGTATACTTCTTTATAGGTCGACCAGTTAACCAGCACATCCCATCCAAAACCGCCAATGTCTTTAATTGGTGTACCGGTCAACGAAAGTTCATAGCCGGTTTTACGGGTTTTCAATGCATTTAAATTATAGGTGGAATAACCACTGGCCGTTGAAATAGAGTTAGCTAAAATCTGCAATCCGTCAATGTATTGAAAAGCAGTGCCGCTTAGGCCCAGGCGGTTTTGTAAAAATTGGATATCAAAGCCTTCCTCATAGTTTACACGGGTTGAGGTTTTGATATTTTGCTGATACAAGTTATCGGTAGCATAAGCTGCCGGCTGATTATTATAAGGCTTAGCGGTGGGAAAGTAAGGGTTTAGCCCATAGCTTGGCCCGTTATAAGGCGAAGTATAAATGGTACCATAACCCAGCGGATTGTTAAACAGGGAGGCGCCGGTACTGCCACCGTAGGCGGTGATAGAACTAAATGGCGCCGGGCCGATAGTGGGACTGGTTTCATCAGATCGTATGTTGGCAAATGAAAACCGGCCTTTCAGGAAAGAGATGAAATCAGGAAGATGGATATAATCTGAAATTACGGTAGCCGCTGATAAACTGGGATAACTGTAAGTAGTGGCCGTTTGAAATGCTGATGACTTTTCTCTCCGGTAAGTACCTGATAAGGTAGCAAACCTGCCGAATGAGGCATCCAATGAAGCAAATATGCTTAACTGACGTTCAGCAGCATTAAAGCTGGTGGCCTGTATCGGGTTAAGCGAGTTAGCAAAAGAATATACACCCGGTACACTTAAATAATCGGTAGAAGTCCAGCTGGAGTTATACTGGAACGTACGCAGGTTACTACCCACTAAACCTGACAGGTTCAAAAATTTGTGAATAGTGTAATCGTAGTTTACGGTTAACAGCGCATTGTTTTCAAATAAATCGCGGCGGTCTTCGCGGTAATCACCCATGTTGCCTTCACGGCCGTAAGGGTGAGCCGAATAGGGCAGATCCTCAGTACGTAATACATTGTAAGTGTCAATTTGGTCCTTAAAATTGATATTCACATGATTATCAATTTTATAGCTACCATTTACATAGCCGTACACATCATTTTTGTAATGGCCGCGGGTCCACTCTTTGGTCATGAACCAGGGATTGTGGTAACGGGTATATTCAGCAAATTGCGATTGTACGCCCACCTTTCCGGGCTGCCAGATGGCTTTGATATCCGGGGCATTCACGCTCCAGTCGGCACCGGTCCAGATGGCCAGGTTATAGATAATACTGTTCGGGCCATATTGCACATCAGGAAAATTATCGGTGCTTTGACGGTTAAAGTCAACGCTGGCTTCAAACTTTAAGCGTGAGGTCGGGCTAAAAGCCGCGTATACGTTCACGTTGGCAATATCCAGGTACTGATACGGTATATAGCTCGACTGGTGCTGCTGCGATACCGATACGCGGGTGGTATAGTTGTCGCCGTTCGCGGTCAAAGCAATATCATTGTTGGTTTGCCAGCCGGTTTGTAAAAAGTTGGCCAGGTTGTTGGCACCACGTGCTACCCAGGGTGTTCCCTGGCGCACGCCATTCACTACCGGGCTGTCATACTGCGGAATCAACTGTCCGGCAAAGTAAGGGCCCCAAACGTCATAATCACTATCAACACCACCGGGTGCACCGCCTTTACCGTCTACAAACGTGTAAAAGCTGTTTTCGCCGGGTCCGTAAGAGTGTTGTACCCGTGGAAAGGCCACGAAGCCCTTGTTCATTACGGTGCTGCTATTGATATCAATAGAAAGCCCTTTCTTTTTATTGCCGCCTTTTTTGGTAGTAATAACAATAGCGCCATATTGTGCACGGCTGCCGTATAATGCCGCAGCGGCAGGGCCTTTCAAAACGGTATAGGTTTCAATATCATCAGGGCTTAAATCGAAGGTATCAGAGTTAATAGGCAAACCGTCTACCACATATAACGAAACCGTGTTACCGCGGATAGTAACATTGGGCACACCCAAAATTTCTGACGTAGCGCCTACAGAAAGGCCGGCTACCTTACCGATCAATCCATTAATAGGATTGGGATCGCGGGCGGTAGTCAAGTCTTCGCCGTTTACGGTTTGGGTAGCGTACCCGATACGCCGTACTTCTTTTTTAACGCCGAAGGCCGTTACCACTACTTCGTTCAGGGATTTGGTGTCTGATACCAGCGATACATCATAATTTGGCTGATTGCCTACCGTGATTTCCTGCGGAAGAAAGCCGACAAACCGGAAGCTAAGCACTTGCCCCGGTGATACGGTGAGCAGGAAGCGGCCATTTACGTCAGTTTGGGTACCTCTGGTAGTACCTTTCACCATAACGCTTACGCCCGGCAGGGGTTCTTTCTTATCGTCGGTTACCGTACCGCCGATTTGTTTTTGTGCAAAAAGCAACGTGGGGAAAAGACAGCATAGCAGCACCACTGCGAGCGTCTTTAGGGTGTGAGTTAAATTAGGGTAAAGTTGTTTCATAGCATGAATTCTAAGTTTGAGTTAGGGTAAATTCATGCAGCAATACTAAACTTAGTTTATTATTTGTAAACAAACATAGTATTAAGCAACTTTTATGATTTTATATAGTCGGTGTTAAGTAGGCAGGTTCTGATAACAAGTATGTTACAAAACAACAATATTCTATTAATATTAAAATTACTTTCGGCTGTAAAGGTGTTGCAGTGCTAACTTTTTGAGGTGGTTAATATTATTAACCGGTATATCCATTTCTTTCGCCTTGTCGTCCCAATAGCGCATACGAATTATCAAATCTGCATCCGGGTTAGCTTCAAACTGCGCCGCTTCGGCAGCCGTCATCCGGCCGCCCTGAAACTCAAGTGTAGCTTTGCTGGCGGGCGACAGGCGGTCATAATACTCCGGATGTTTATAAGTAAGATAGCGCTTGGCCACCACATGGCTTTCCACCAGTTTTGCCATGCGCTCTGAAAATCCACGCTCGCGCAGGTAATCGGCACCCAGCTTTTCATGGTCAACAGTGCCAAAGCCATCCATGCTCTCCGCTTCATGGCCGGCATCGCACAAGTGGCCAATATCATGAAAAAAAGCAGCTAAAATTACCTCATCGTTGTAACCTTCAGCTTCGGCCAATAGGGCTGCCTGCGACATATGCTCTATTTGCGACACCGGTTCGCCGATATAATCTTCATTGCCGTGTTGGTCGTACAAACCAAACACTTCTTCTACAATAAATTCAGGAGTGGAGGGGGCAACGTTCATGGTGAGGGTTTTTACAAATATACAGGCGCTTGTATTATGTAAATATTAATTCTGTATCATATTGATTTAAACTAAAAAGGTTGACCGGCCGAAATTCTCCCGTTAACATTTATTAACACAATCAAAGTTGCTATCCGATACCTTAATTAATTACTTTGCGCCTTTGCCAATAATACACTTTATGGAAGAAGATGTACTGATACAAATCAGTAACCGGATCAAGGAACGCCGCCGCGAGAAAAATATCACTGTTCAGGAACTGGCTGTCCGCGCTAATGTAAGCAAGGGACTGATATCACAAATTGAGAACAGCCGTACCATACCCTCGCTGATGGTGCTGATAGATATCATCAAATCACTGGAAATTGATTTAAACGATTTTTTTAAAGACATACGCACACCTGTACAAGAAGGGCCAATCTTAATCAAACGCAGGGAGGAGTATGAACCTTTTGAAAAAGAAGACACCATCGGCTTTCATTATTCGCGGATATTTACCCGGCACATCAGCAACTCTACCATAGATATTGCACTGCTGGAACTTAAGCCCGGTGCCAGCCGCCCTTTGGTGCAAACGGAGGCGTTTGAGTATAAATATATCATCAACGGCCCCATACATTATCAATTCAGTGAAGAGCTTGTGGAATTAAACTCCGGCGACTCCATTCTTTTTGATGGGCGCATTTTGCATACCCCTGTAAACCCCACTTCGCACACGGTGCAAATGCTGGTGGTCTATTTCTTTGAAGAAAAGAAATAGACCCAGCGGCTAAAAAATTTTGCGGCTTAATTATAGTTTAACATAAACTTAGTTTGGTATTAATAAACTAAGTTTACAATTGCTGAACTATTTGAAGCAAAATATAATGGCAATAAAATTAGTTGTGTTTGATTTAGCTGGTACCACCATTCAGGATGAAAGTGGGGTAATGCAGGCTTTTCAGTCTACCCTGCGCAGCCGTGGTTATAAAGTGCCCACGCCTGAAGTGGCTGCCGTGATGGGGTATAAAAAAAATGAGGCAATTGAGCTTTTGCTGAAAAAACACGAGGCAGACCGCAGTAAGATTACGCCTGAACTGATTGACGAAATCCACACTGATTTTGTGCAGCAGATGATTACTTTTTATCAAACCTCGCCTACCGCTATTGCTTTCCCTCACACCGAAGATACCTTTGTGCAATTGCGTAACCAGGGGATTAAAATCGGTATCAATACCGGCTTTCCGCGGGTAATAGCCGATGCGGTACTAAACCGTATGCACTGGAGCGACAAGGGATTGATTGACTATACTATCGCCTCTGATGAGGCGGAGGCAGGGCGCCCGTACCCTTACATGATACAACATATGATGGCGCAATGCGGCCTTACCGACGCTGAAGAAGTTGCCAAGGTAGGCGATACCGAGGTAGATGTGCGAGAAGGGCAAAATGCCGGCTGCAAATATGTAATCGGCATTACCACCGGCAGCTTTACCCGCCAGGAACTGGAGCCGTATCATCCTACTCATATTATTGATGATATCGCAGAGGTGGTTACCATTATCAATTCCTAAAAACTTTTTTCTATGGATAAGCTGCGCGCAAAAGTAGCTCACTGGCCTTACGGACTAATTTCCATAATTGCCGCTGTTTCGGCATTCGGCGCTTATACGTCTATGTATGCTTTTCGCAAAGGCTTTGCTGCCGGTACCTATAGCGGGCACGCTTATTTCCATATTGATTATAAAGTGTGGCTGGTGATTGCGCAGGTGTTGGGCTATACCCTGAGCAAGTTTTATGGGATCAAATTTATTTCGGAACTCAAGCCCGGCCAGCGGGCCAAAAGTATTTTAACGCTCATTGGTATTGCCTGGCTGGCATTGCTGCTGTTTGCTATCGTTCCGGCTCCTTATAATATAATTTTCCTGTTCATCAACGGTTTTCCGCTGGGCCTTATCTGGGGCCTGGTGTTTGGCTATCTGGAAGGGCGCCGCTCTACCGAGTTTATGGCGGCAGTATTGTCCATCAGCTTAATATTTGCTTCGGGTTTTGTTAAAACCATAGCCCGCGTGCTGATGAGTTCCTTCCATGTAAGCGAATATGTGATGCCTTTTTTAACCGGCGCTATTTTCGTTGTTCCGCTGCTGCTTTTTGTGTTTGTGCTGGAACTTATCCCTCCGCCTACCCAACAGGATGTACAGCTGCGCACCAAACGCCTGCCGATGGATGCCACCGAGCGCAGAGATTTTTTGAAGCGGTTTTTGCCGGGCATCATACTTACCCTGATTATTTATGTGCTGCTTACGGTGATGCGCGATGTGCGCGACAATTTTGAAGTAGAGATATGGGCCGGAATGGGTATCAAAGACAATAGCATCTATACCAAAATTGATTCCATTATATCGGTAATTGTATTGGTGGCTATGAGTTTGCTGATTTTAGTAAAGCGGAATTTAAAAGCTTTCACTATTATTCACTTCATGATTATCAGCGGCTGTGTATTAATTGGTGCGGGCACGGCTATGTATGCTTTTCACCTGATTAACCCGATGGGATGGATGACCTTGGCCGGCCTCGGGCTGTATTTAGGATATGTGCCTTATAACGCTGTTTTCTTTGAGCGTTTGCTGGCTTCATTTCACTACAAAGGCAACGTAGGCTTTTTAATTTACGTGGCCGATTCTATGGGTTACCTGGGCAGTATTAGCGTACTGCTGGTCAAAGAACTGGGCCGGCCCAGCATTAGTTGGAGTGCTTTTTTTAAAGACAGTGTCTGGATAACCGCCTTGATAGGCGGTATATGCGCTGCACTGTCACTGAGCTACTTTTTACTGGCGGCCCATAAAGGAAATAAGGACACCAATACGCATTTAAATACTCAATTGGCATGAAACAACCTTCGGCCATCGTAATCGGAGCCGGCATTGTGGGGCTGGCTACTGCAAGGGCTTTGGCTATCAGAGGCTACC
>CAXTCH010000149.1:0-7837 GCA_964241945.1 uncultured Mucilaginibacter sp. | reverse complement strand
TTACCATACCGTAGTAAGATACATTAGGCTGGCGGATAGACTCGCGGGTAACATCTTTAACCACCGGCGCTTCGTCGCGGCGTTTAATCAGTAATTTTACTACGGCGCCTTTCCCGCCTTTCAATAGGGCGCTGGCATCATCGGTTGATTTACCGGTTAAGTCCACATCGTTTATTTTCAGCAACTGGTCGCCGGCCCGCAGATCGGCCTTTTGTGCCGGAAAGCCTTCGTATACATCCGATACAACTACCTTATGATCGCGCAAAAAAATGCTGATGCCGATACCGGCATATTCGGTGTTGATATAATGCAGCTTATAATCTTCCAGTTCCGATTCCGGCACAAACTCAGTATAGGGGTCAAGCCCGTCCAGCATGGCATCCACGCCGGTTTTCACCATTTTGGAGGTGTTAATGTCGTCCACATAATTCAAATTCACCTCTTTATACACTGAGGCAAACACATCCAGATTTTTGGAAATCTCGAATAAATCGTCAAAGCTCCATAACCCTACCGCCAGTACCAATGCACCTGCAGCCAGCGCTGCGTTTCTATAAGCCTTTTTTACCGGCATCTTTCTCATCATTTATCTAAAAACTTAAAGGTAAATGATTTAGTGTACATCTGAGGCGGTAACTGCAATTTTTATAACGCAGCGGAGCGTTAACATAAATTATGCAGGTATCGTAAAAACAGGAGAACGTGCAAATTCATTTTCAAAATGAAAAAGCATCCTTTCATTTTGAAAGGGACTGGCCAGGCTTACTTTTCTCCACCTGATTGATTATAAGTTACTTTTGCTGTAAAATCTGTTGAGGCATCAGGTTTGATGAATTAATAGTACTATTGTTATCCATCATTTTAGCCCCGCATGAAAGCTACCATATTAATTATTGATGACGAGAAAAAGCTGAGCCAGCTGCTGGCCCGCATTCTGCAGCTGGAAGGTTATACGGTATGGCAGGCCGCTACTGCAAAAGAAGGGCTCAAAATACTGGCGCAGGAAGATGTATTTATTGTCATCAGCGATGTAAAGCTGCCTGACGCCAGCGGCATTGAACTGGTAAAAACCATTAAGGAAAAAAAGGCATACACCGAGGTAATTTGCCTTACCGCTTATGGCACCATTCAGGATGGGGTAACGGCCATCAAAAACGGGGCGTTTGACTACATTACCAAAGGTGACGATAACGACCGTATTTTACCATTGGTAAGTAAAGCTGCCGAAAAAGCGGAGCTGCAGTTTAAAGTTTTTCAGCTCGAAAACAAGCTGATTAGCCGGCATAGTTTTGACACCATCATCGGAAATTCAAAACCCATTAAACAAGCTATTGAGCTGGCCCGCAGGGTATCGGTAACTGATACTACCGTACTGCTGCTGGGCGAAACCGGTACAGGTAAAGAGGTATTTGCCCGGGCCATTCATTATAACAGTACCCGCAAGCATAACAATGTGGTAGCGGTTAATTGCAGCGCCTTTAGCGCCGAGCTGCTGGAAAGCGAGCTTTTTGGCTATAAGGCCGGCGCTTTCACAGGGGCTTTAAAAGACAAGAAAGGTTTGCTGGAGGAAGCCGATGGCGGGACCTTATTTTTAGACGAAGTAGGTGAAATGAACATTGATTTGCAAGCCAAATTGCTGCGCGTACTGGAAACCGGGGAGTTTATTAAAATGGGTCAAACCAAAACGCAAAAGGTAAACATCCGCATTATTGCCGCTACCAACCGCAACCTGGAGCAGGAGGCAGACAAAGGGATATTCAGGAGTGATTTGTATTACCGCTTGTCTATATTTACTATTACGCTGCCCTCGCTTAATGAGCGGTCGGAAGATATTTCCTTACTGGCTGATTATTACCTGAAAGAGTTTTCGGCCAAAACTAATCCGCAGGTGCAGGATATGGATGCCGGTTTTGTGAAGCAGTTAGCGGCGCACCATTGGAAAGGCAACATCCGCGAACTGCGGAACCTGATAGAGCGAGCCGTAATTATAGCCGATAATAAAATACTTACCGCCGACTTGCTTCCTTTCGGATTTACCAGCACCCTGCCGGTATATACCGGCGTTTTTGATTTAAGTCAGGTAGAAAAACAACACATCAGTCATGTGCTGCGGCACACCAAGGGCAATAAAACAGAAGCCGCCCGCTTGCTCAATATCGGGCTGACTACACTGTACCGTAAAATTGATGAATACCAGCTTTCTGTGTAGATAAGCAACAATGTTTTTGATGTACTTTTCCGGGTGACCGGCGTTTGACGCTTACCAAAATGGAAAATAACCCTTTCATTTTGGTAGGGTGCTTTATCGGGTGTTGATTTGCAACTCATTCATAATAAGGCATTAATATATGAAATTTTCAAAATGGTATAATCATTGCCCTTGCGCCTGCAAACAATAGTATTGTTTCATTTACATTCATGCAAACTCCACATTTACGAAAATTGTCGGCTGGCGGCGTACTCATTACGCTGGGCATCATCTTCGGCGACATCGGCACTTCGCCGCTTTACACTTTCCAGACTTTATTAAAAGAAGGCGGCCGCGCTGATTCATTTCTGGTATTGGGCGCTATTTCCTGCGTTTTCTGGACGCTAACATTACAAACCACCTTTAAGTACATTGTTATTACGCTGCAGGCGGACAATCGCGGCGAAGGGGGGATCTTTTCCTTATACGCTTTGGTACGCCGCTATGGTAAAGCACTGGCCATACCTGCTATTATAGGCGCAGGCACCTTATTGGCCGATGGTATTATTACTCCCCCTATTTCGGTAACCTCGGCTATCGAAGGCTTGGGCTTGGTACCGGCTTTAGCAAAAGATTTCATACCGGGAAATCATTTAATTATAGGCATTGTTATCGGTATTCTGCTGTTGCTGTTCTTTTTTCAGCAGTTTGGTACCAATGTGGTAGGGGCCGCCTTTGGGCCGGTAATGCTTATCTGGTTTTTAATGCTGGGCACGCTGGGCTTTTTACAGGTAGCACATTACCCGGAAATAGTTAAAGCATTGAGCCCCACTTACGGCTGGCACTTACTTACCGAACATCCCAAAGGTTTCTGGCTGTTGGGCGCCGTATTTTTGTGCACCACCGGTGCCGAAGCGCTGTATTCAGACTTAGGCCACTGCGGGCGCAAAAACATCCAGATCAGCTGGATTTTTGTGAAAATCTGTTTAGTGCTTAATTATCTGGGCCAGGGGGCCTGGGTGCTTACCCAAACCAAATACGCAAAAATTACCGGTGTAAATCCGTTTTTTGAAATTGTGCCTCACAGTTTATTATTGCCGGCTATCGGCATTGCCACTATGGCTACTATTATAGCCAGCCAGGCGCTCATCAGCGGATCATTTACACTGATCAGCGAGGCCGTGAGCATGAACTTCTGGCCCCGTATTACAGTAAAGTTTCCCTCTAACATCCGCGGGCAAATTTATATTCCGAGCATCAACTGGATATTATGTTTCGGCTGCATTGCGGTAACCTTGTATTTCAGAACGTCGGAGAGCATGACTGCTGCTTACGGTTTTTCCATTACCGTGGCCATGCTGATGACTACTTACCTGATGTATTATTTTATGCGCTACAAAAAGCACTGGCCGGTTTGGCTGGTTGCCGGTATTATATGCGTGTTTGTATCGGTAGAGTTCTCTTTCTTTGTGGCCAATGCCGTAAAATTGCTGCACCGGTTGTTCTTCCTGGTATTTGAAATCGGCCTGATTTTTACCATGTATATCTGGTTCAGGGCGCGAAAGATTACCAACCGCTTTTTGCACTTTGTGGATTTAAAGGATTACATCCCGATGCTGAAATCTATGAGCAATGACCAGGGAATATCTAAATTTGCTACCCACCTCATTTATCTTACCAAGGCCAATAACAGCAAGCAAATTGAGGAAAAAGTGATTTATTCTATCCTGAGCCGTAAACCCAAGCGGGCCGACGTATACTGGTTTGTGCACATTGAACGCACCGACGAGCCTTATACCATGGAATATGCTATTGAGGAGCTGGAAAATGACAAGGTAATTCGCCTGGAGTTTCGCATCGGTTTCCGTATTCCGCCGAGGGTGAATGTATTGTTTCGCAAAGCGATAGAAGAGATGATTGCCCGCGGCGAACTGGATATTACCAGCCGGTATGAGTCATTAAGCAGTTACAACCTGCCTGCCGATTTTCAGTTTGTACTCATCGAGCGCTTCCTGTCGTACAACAATGTTTTAAGCACTACAGAAAGTTTTATTCTGAACAGCTATTTCAGTATCGGTAACCTGGCGCTGAGCGATGCGAAAGCCTTTGGGCTAGACACCAGCGAGACACGCATTGAAAAGATACCGCTGGTGGTAAATCCGCTGAATAATATCAAACTGAAACGTGTCGAAATGTATGAGCATTAAATATTCCTGGATACCCTTTACCGTCACACCCTTACCGAAAGGGTGTGATGCTAAATTATAATGCTGTTTGTATTTGCGGTTGAGCTAATTTAAAAATGATAGAATTTTATTGCCATTTTAGCTTTTCATAAATCCCAATAGCTAAACCCATGAAGCTAAGAATTTTGTTACTTGCTGTTTCTTTGGGCTGGATGGTACTTACGGCATCCGCACAGATCAATAAAAACTTAACTTTCAGCGGGTATGCAGAGCTTTATTACGGGTTTGATTTTAACCAACCTACTGATCATAACCGACCGGCTTTTGTTTATTCTTATAACCGTACCAACGAAGTAAACCTGAATTTAGGTTATTTTAAGGTGGCTTATAACGACGGCACTGTTCGCGCCAACCTTGCACTGATGGCCGGCACCTACGCTAACGCTAATTTGGCCACTGAACCCGGCGTACTTAAAAATGTATTTGAAGCCAATGCCGGTGTAAAACTGAGCAAAACTTCCAATTTATGGCTGGATGCCGGTATTTTCACCTCTCATATCGGCTATGAAAGTGCCGTTGGCATGAACTGCTGGACGCTTACCCGGAATATCGCGTCAGACAATACGCCGTATTATGAAACGGGCGCCAAAATTACCTATACTACAACTGATAATAAATGGACGCTGACTGCTTTATACCTCAATGGCTGGCAGCGCATTTACCGGCCCAATGATAATGATGCGCCGGCCGGCGGCATTGAGGTGTATTATGCGCCATCATCAAAAGTAACGCTAAACTACAGTAATTTTATAGGCACACAGCCCGACGGTACGGCCAGTAAGCTGCGCTTTTACAATAACTTTTATGGCATTTTTCAGTGTACGCCTAAGTTTGGTATAACCGGCGGGTTTGATTACGGCATTCAGCAGGCAGCGCATGGCAGCAATAATTATAACTATGTATTATCGCCGGTGGTAGTGGCCCGCTATAAATTTATGAGCCGGTGGGCGGTTGCCGGACGGGCGGAATATTATCAGGATAAAAGCGGAATTTTAATTGCTACCGGTACGCCGCATGGCTTTGAAACTTCGGGCTATTCCGCAAATATTGATTATGCCCCTGTGCCTAATGCCTTAATACGATTAGAAGGTAAGCTATATGGAAGCAAAGACCATATCTTTGTTAAAGATGGCAGTTATGTAGATACCAGTCCGGTAATTACGGCCAGCTTTGCCGTGGCGTTTTAATCTGCTCATCTACATCCTCATGAAAATTAAAAATAAGCTTTACCTGGGTTTCGGCTGCCTGTTTCTGGTAGTGCTGCTCTTCGGAATTGCGTCCTTGTACTATATTCAGGAAACCGCCGATAATGCCAAGCTTATACTGAAAAACAATTACGAAACGCTGAATTATACCAAAGCCATGCGCATGCTGCTGGACGAAAATGCATGGCCGTTTAATGCGCAGGTAATCTCCGGGTTTAACCGGCAGCTGGCCCGGCAGGAGCACAACGTGACCGAAAAAGGGGAGGCCGAAGCCACCCAGCAGCTTAAAGCCGCCTTTGTAAATTTAACTTCATCTGATACCGGCCTGATTAACCGGCAGCAGGCCGAGCGGCAGGTACGCAGGCAGCTGCGCGCCATCGAGACGCTAAATATGCAGGCTATATTAAAAAAGAACGACCGTGCGCGCATTGCGGTAAATGATGCTGTGTTAATATTGAGCCTGGCAGGCACCTTTACTTTTCTGGTATTATTAAGCTTCAGCATTAACCTGCCCAATGTGGTAGCCGGGCCTTTACAGGCATTGCTGAAAGGGATTGATGAAATTGGACATAAAAATTACAAGCAACGGCTCGACTTTAAGCAAAATGATGAGTTTGGCGAGCTCGCAGCAGCATTTAACCATATGGCGTCGCAGCTAAATGAATGGGAAAACAGTAATCTGGCTACCGTCATGTCCGAAAAGCGGCGTATTGAAACCATTATTGAGCAGATGCAGGATGCCATTATCGGCATCAGTGAAAAACAGGAGGTGCTTTTTATCAATGATACGGCCAGAAGCTTATTGCACCTGACCCATAAAAGAATAATCGGCCAGCAGGTGCAACCCTTGTTACATGACAATTCCCTGTTGGCAGAGGTAATATCAGGTACAACGGAACTTAAACCGATTAAAACACTGGTTAATGGCAAGGAAACCTATTTTCAGTTGGAGCGGAGGGAAATTGTGGTGCCCAATCTGAATATGGGTTTTCAGGATACGTTGGGTGTTACCGGTAAATCTGCCGGCGTGGTATATGTACTTAAAAACGTAACCGAATTTAAAGAACGCGATGAGGCCAAGACTAATTTTATCGCTACCATTTCGCACGAATTAAAAACGCCGATCGCCTCTGTCAAGATGAGTGTAAAACTACTGGAGGACGAGCGCGTGGGCTCATTAAATGAGGAGCAACAGGAACTGCTTGCCCACATCCGCGATGATAATGACCGCCTGCTTAAAATAACCAGCGAACTGCTTAACTTATCCCAGGTGGAAACCGGCAATATTCAGCTCAACTTTGTTCCGGTAAAGCCGATGCAGATTATCGATTACGCCTTAAATTCGGTACGTTTTCAGGCTGAGCAAAAAGGCGTACAGTTGAACTTTATCCGCAACGAGCGCTTGCCGCAGGTACAGGCCGATGTAGAAAAAACGGCTTGGGTAATGGTTAACCTGTTATCCAACGCCCTTCGTTACAGTCCTGAAAATTCAAAGGTGCATATACAGGCTACGGAGCGTAAGGGCCGGGTTGAATTTTCGGTGCGCGACAGTGGGAAGGGCATAGACGAGCAATACCAGAAGCGGTTGTTTGACCGTTATTTTCAGGTACCTGCTGACGGGCAAAACAAGATTGGCTCCGGGTTAGGGCTGGCTATCTCACGCGACTTTATTGAAGCCCAAAGCGGGAAAATTTGGGTGGAAAGCGCAGTTAATAAAGGCAGCACTTTCAGCTTTTCGCTGCCGGTAGTATAGCGCTACTGCATTTTAAGGCTTTTTTCAATAAAGTAAATATAGCTTAGGCGGTTAATTGCAAATATTTTATATTTGACTAACCAATAAGACCTTATAAACCAGCTCTTAAGCCTGCTTACTTTTTGTATATGAAAAAGCCATATTACTTGTGTATTATGCTGTTGCTGCTTTTTTTGTGCTGTAAAAAACCTTATCAAGTTAAAGAATCCATTCCTCAAAACAGCTTCCTGGTGGTTGAAGGGAATATTGATTCCGGTAAAGATTCCACTATAATCTCGCTCAGCAAAACGGTTAATTTAAATAATAAAACTACAGCCAATCCGGTATTAGGGGCAACAGTAACGGTTGAAAGCGACCAGAATACCATTTACCGGTTAACAGATGTAAGTAATAATGGCAAATACGCAGCAGCGGCCTTACAACTGCCTACTGCAGCTAAATACAG
>CAXTCH010000148.1:5320-7867 GCA_964241945.1 uncultured Mucilaginibacter sp. | reverse complement strand
GAGGTTGTCCTGCCTCATCACAAGAAGGACGACGGTACATGGAACATTAAAATCCACGTTACCCATAACCGTAAAAGTGCTTACATCGATACCGAACATTTTGTCGTTGCCAGGCAGATCAAAAAAGATTATACAATTAAGGACACTTTTATCCTGGATCTGCTTGCACCGAAACTGAAAGAGTACCGCACAAAAGTCAGCGAATTGGGCAGCGCTCTTTCGTTCTACGACGCAAAATCGCTGGCCACGTTTTTGTCGACAGGCGGCACAAAGAAAGCAGAGGAAATCAATGTGATCGATTTTGGCCGCAAACATGTGGAACATTTAAAAACGGTAAACCGAAAAGCGAGCGCAGCACTTTACCCCGGAAATAGGTGGTCACTTTCATCGGAATCTCCATATAGATGCTAAGAACAGGAAAATTCCATACATAATTAATAAAATTAATATATGAGGTATCAAGCGATTTTCCACTTGATACCTCATATATCAAGCTGCGTAACTTATTACTCCTTGCAGTAACAACAACAAAAACAACAAATATTAACTTTAAACAATTGGATAGATTTGAATGACAAAAGCGTAGTTCGTAGTAAGAGCTACATCTTTAAACCGGTTTAAGTGCCGCACACAATCATTAGGTGCTGTTAAGGTAAGCCACAGCAACAACGTATTTGTGGTGAAAACTTCAAGTGTCAATTCATTCTCCATCTTGACATTGCCGAAAATTGTAGACACAAACAAGCCGATAATCGTTACGGTAAACTGAAGATGGTTTATGAAGTAAAGGTTGGACTATGACAAAGATTTTGGCTTGAACAGGTTTTAATACGTTAGGCCCCAGAGCCTCTGAATTAATAATATCGAGGTAAGAGCTAGGTTATTACTGCGTTAACAAAAATCCAGCTGAGTTTTAGTTAATAGCTATTAGTTATTTCCAAGACTAATCACTATATTAATAATTGAAATTTGGAATCAAATCGTATTAGGAAGTTGGTGAGTAGCGATTTAAAATCATTATAATTTATTGAAGGCAAGTAGGTTATGAATATAATCATATTCCCCTACGGGCTACATTTTATAAGTGAATCCAACTGTAAATCAACAAGTTACAGCTGGATTTTTTGTTTTCGGACTTATTTCGGGCGCTTACTCTTATCCCCCAGAGGTGTAAATAATGCTGTGAGCGCGTACTATTAAAAAGTATACAAGCTTTAGCCATACCCGGACGGCTTATTCGGAAAACTTATTCTTGTTTGCCCTGCGCGGATCGGTCAGCCTGATTTCCATATTCGGAATTTGAAGTTTGGTGCGCCCGTACCACTTAATGGCGGCATACAATCCCTGTAAATGGAAAGGGTCAATAAAGGGGGTGTAGCCGGTGGTTTCAAAAATAAGTAAGCGTTCTTTAGCTATGCAGTAAAATTGCTTTTCCTTTGGCGTGGCATAATACTGGGAGTGTTCTGTAGGGTAAGCCGTCAAAGAAACGGGGTTCCCGGCAATGTGAAGTACATCAAAGCCATTTTTATTAATAATTCGGAACTGCAAAGGATACATCGGCTATGGTTTGAAATTCGGCAAATACAGAGCATAGTAAGCAATTTGAAGGCCAAACTGCACTTTTTTAAACTTCATAATTGTCATAGGCAAGGTTGCTGTACTGTGTTCAGTTGGATTAGGAAGCTTTCAGCCGCCGTATTGTTTTACCGGATTGACTTATCTGCTTAGGACGCTAATCAGTTTCCCGGGCGAGCAGCATTGATTCAACGCAGATTAATACTATTGGCGGAGATGATTGCTTTAAAAGTATTTATATCGTCATCGGGCTCGGCAATAAGCGGGGAGAAAGTCCTCTGGAAGAGTAACCCTATCAGGAGTAGAAGTTAACTATGAATTAAATAAACAAAGTCATTTCCAAAAGCGTAAAAATGTTTAAAATAGCGCTCTTGACACGTTAATTGAGATTGACTAACCAAACGAAATGACTATGAGAAAAATTAACTTAGCCTTTTTAACTCTTGCTATACTGGCTTTGGCTTCCTGTAAGAAGGACAATACCATAAGTACCAACGTTTCTACCCAAAGCACCGCAATTAAAGTGGGTAACGGCCATGTATGGTCGTGGGTACAGGCAAATAAAAACAATTCGCCGGCGGCGGTAGGTATTACTTTTGATAAAGCCGCATTTGCCAATTTACCCGACGGCGGTCAGGATGAATATGAATATGTAATACCGGTGCCTGCACAACTTTCGGCAATTACCCCTTTTCACAGTATTGTCATCAACTGGAATCCGCATGGGCACCCGCCGGCACATGTATACGACAAGCCGCATTTTGACATGCACTTTTATATGATAACTGAAGACGAACGTATGAAAATTCCGGATTACACGGCTGATTCTACCGGCTTTTTGAAATATCCTGCTACGGCTTACCTGCCGGCCAGTTATATCCCTATTCCGGGCGGTGAAATGATGATGGGTACCCATTGGGCAGATATCAACTCTCCTGAACTGGCAACTGTCAACCCGCAGCCGTTTACCCA
>CAXTCH010000148.1:0-5220 GCA_964241945.1 uncultured Mucilaginibacter sp. | reverse complement strand
TTTAATTAGTTAAATAGTAAAAGCGGTTTCCGCAATTACGGCAAGCTGCTTTATTGCGCTGGTGGAACAGAAAGTTCACCATGTAAACCAGCGCAATTACAGTAGAGATGAACATGCCTATAGCGCTCAACACCGGTTTTACATTATGCACAATCAAAAAAACGCAGACAATAGACAAAAGTATGCCCATCACAAACCATTTAAGGTGGTGCCAGCGGTCGGTAATACGTAAATCAGTGCTGCCGCATTTGGGGCAACGCGGCTGAGCGGCCATATAGCGTTTAAATTTTCTATATAACACAGTAAGGCAGCCTGAAGTTATCAGGCTGCCTTATTTTTTACTATCTGTGGTTAGTAACTTGATGTTAACAGGTTAGCTTTTAAGCATTTTGCACTGCTGCAGCGGCTGGCAGTTTAAATAACACGCCCAAACCGGTGCAGGCATCCCATCCGGGGCCGGCGGCATAGCCGGTTTTGGCCGACGTGGTTTTGTTGTCGCCGCTAACAATGTCGCGGCAGGCCTCGATTGGTGCACCGTAAATTTGCGGATGGATGAAACCCGCCGGTTTACCCTGCTGCTGATTAATTAGCGCAATTAAGCCTGCCATTAACGGGGCAACGGCGCTGGTGCCGCCTATTACCATTTCCTGGCCGTCAACCAATACTTTATAACCGGTATCGGGGTCGGCATCACCGGCTACGTCGGGTACGCCGCGCCCCTTAAATTTGGTGTCGATTTCTAAAGGTACATTAGCATTCTGCTGATAGTCAGGCAAGGCAAAATAGCTGCTTACACCACCTCCGGTTGCCGAGTCGTCCGACTGATGCCATACCACCTCACTGGTAATTTTGTTGTTGTTCACAGATAGCCGGGTACCGCCGCAAGCCAGTGCATAAGGGCTCGACGCCGGAAAATCTACATGCACCTTTCCGTCGGTTTCCCCATCGCGCGATCCGCTGTCGCCCGCAGCTACGCAAATGGTTACACCTAAAGCTGCTGCAGTTTTAAAGGCCTCGTTAAAATTATCCAGCGCCTGCTGTGTCCAGTTCACCTCGGCCGCGCCCCAGCTGATGGAAATTACGGACGGTTTGTTTTTGGTATCATGTATGGCCTTGGTTACGGCATCCAAAAAGCCCTGATCGGTGTTGGGCGCAAAGTATACAGCTATTTTAGCGCCCGGAGCTACTGCGCCGGCCACCTCAATATCCAGCATTACTTCGCCGTCGGCACCGTCGGCAGTAGTGGGGCTGTTTTTACCGCCGTCTACAGCAACCGCTATTACTTTGGGTTTGGTAATATTCAATTGCTTAAAGTAGTTGGTAATATCGGCCGTTCGGAAGCCGCCGCCCAGCTCAATAATGCCAATGCATTGCCCTTTGCCGGTTACCCCGGCAGGAAAACTATAAAGCTGGGCCAACTGGTTGGGCGTAAACGCCTGCGGCGACTGCGCATGCGAAATAAATTTGCCGCCTTCTTGTTTAGCTACCTGAAACCTGGGGCAGGCAATAGGATGATTATCCAGCCCGAACACCCCTTTTACAATGTCTTTCAGCTCTTCGGGCACATGTATCTCACCGGTCAGGGTGCGGTAGGTTACATCACCCTTTTGGTAAGTTTTTATTTCGGTGGCAAAGGCCTGTTCAAAATCGCTTATTTTTCCGTTAAGGATTATGGTACGCCGGCCTAAGTTTACTTTAACTGTACTCAGGCTATGCTCGTTGGCAAACTCCTCTACTTTATCTACATCTTCATGCGAGGCAGCATAATCGCGCTCGTAGGTTTCACGGCTCAGTAAGGCGCCGGTAATGGCTTCATGCGGCAGGTCTTTTTTACGGCGCAGCCGTACAGTTACTTCAATGGTGAATTCTTTATCGGCAGCCTGTGTAGGCACCCCGGAGGCTAAAGCTTTAAAGCTTCCGGCTAATTTAAAGGTGGATGCTTGGGTCATAGTGGAATGGGTAGTGGTTTTGTGAAGGTACGCCCTTGCTAAGCAAGTTTGCGGAAAAAATTGTTCTTTGTAATTTAAAGTTAGCTAAAATATGATAACGCTTCGGGCAAAAAACTTATATCCTGCGCGCTTTTTTTAACCTGAAATAAAAATAAGATATTGCCTGTCTGATTATAAGCAAAGTGCAGTGTATTTTATTCGTTACCTGTTTATCTGCTGCATACGGTGTGGTTTTTAAAAACACATTTTGCCGTGTTGCTGTTAATTAAATTAATAAACTATCTATCCATGCGGCTACCCGATTTGCAAACAGATGTAAACCTGTCTGTTTCATGTTTTAAAACCGCTCCGGCCTTGTTGCATACCACCCAAGTGAGTGTAATTGTGCCTGTGCGCAATGAGGCAGAGCACATCTGGCAAATGCTGGATGCGTTGCGACTGCAAACTAATATCAAGGGTGAACCTGTTCCGCATTGCTTGTATGAGGTATTAGTACTGATTAATAACAATACCGACAGCTCCGCAGAAATAGCCGCCCGCTATCAGCAGCAGTATCCTGATTTTAATTTTTATTTTGATGAGGTGCAATTGCCTGCGACTATAGCCAATGTAGGCACGGTGCGCCGGATGCTGATGGATAAGGCTTACGAGCGCTTAACTACGTTAGGGCACGAAAACAGCATTATTGCCTCGACCGACGGCGATACCATAGTAGACAGTTGCTGGTTACATCATATTATGGCAGAAGTTGCCGGTGGTTATGATGCGGTTGGCGGCCGCATTCTTACCAAGGGGCATGTTGGGCACGCACGCCAGTATCATTTAAAAGATGTAACCTACCGTTGCCTGCTGGCCAAAGCCGAGACCATGATTGACCCGCATGGCCATGGCCCGATGCCGCGCCATTTTCAGTACTTTGGGGCCAGCCTGGCAGTTACCTGCAAAATGTACAGGCAGGCAGGCCGCCTGCCCCAAGTGCCTCATTTAGAGGATGTGGCTTTTCATAAAGCGCTGCTAAAACATGATGCCCGGATACGCCAGAGTTTCGATGTAAAAGTATATACCTCGGCCCGGCTGGAAGGCAGGGTAGCTGTCGGTTTTTCAGAGCAGCTGCGCAAATGGACGCATGAGCGCAACGCCAATGTTCAGCAAACAGTAGAACCGGTGAATTATTCGTTGCTGCTTATTCATGCCCGCAGCCGCCTGCGCCGGTGCTGGCAGCACTATAAAGCAAAAGGTTGTTTTCAGTCCAATGATCTTTGGGCAGCAGACCAACTGGTGGGCGCAGGCACTGCAGTATTGGCTGAACAATTGGCTACAGCAGCTTACTTTGGCAAAATCTGGGACAGCGCAGAACAGATATTGCACCATCGCTACGCCTTATTGCGCGAACATCCCCAACTGATTGATGAAGCTATTGCACAGCTGCGTGAATTAATTGCTGTAAGTTCTTTTACCGGCGTTCCAGCAAGTTTAGCCGGTAACTGGGCTGCCGCTGATGGAGCAGCAGCTTAAAAGGCTTATCCGGTCCGCACAGCTGTAAAAAGGATTCATGCACCTCGTCACCGGTTAATGGATAATCGGGCACATAAGGGGTCCAGTGTACCAGCAGTAAATGTCCGGCGGGTTCCAGATGATTTACGATTTGCTGCTGCAGGCGCTGTAAGTCGGGCATAGATAAGTAGTAACCAACTTCCGACATCATTACCAAATCAAATTCCTGTTCTGGAAATTCATCGGGTACAATCAGCTTTTGCAAAGTTACCTGTGCTTTGTCTTGTAACCTGACACGGGCTTTTGCCAGCGGCGCTTCTGCAATATCTACCGATAGCAGGTGTTCACATTTATCAGCCAGCATATAACTCAGCACCCCTATAGAACAGCCAATTTCAAAACCGCTACGGTATTGCCGGCGCGGCAGGGCAGCTACGGTAACTGCGTATTTATCCCGTTCGTAAGGGCTGGTTTCGAAGTCCCAGGGATCTTCCCGGGCGCGGTACACCTCATTAAAATAAGCTTCGGGCAATGAATTATCGGCTTGCGGCATAAATGTATCAGGTTTATGATATGATCAACATCAGGGGATAAGCTTGTGGTTACCGTTTGCAGTTCAGCAATTCTATACTGCTAATACCACAGGTTTTTTAAAGAATTGCTGCCCTTTTTGGGTGCTGTCCATTCTACAAATATCTCTTCATCCGAACCGAAATGGGCCAACACCTCCGGCGACAAGGTGAATCCTTCCGGATCATCATCTATTAAGCCTGTAGTTTGTGAAGCGTGGGCAGCAATAGCCTGCTGCTTTTGGGTTTTTACCGGGCTGATATCTACCTTCCAAACATCAACTTCTGTTGGTTGGGGTAAATCTTCTTCTGCAGCACGTTCCCACAGCCAAATGAGGTATTCCAGCACCCGGTATTCAGTATCGGCCTGTTCCATGGCATAATGTACCAACTGCCAGGTAGCGCGATGGTCAGGGTGCGGATCGCGCTGCCAGGGCAGTAACAGCGTTTCAGGTTTAAAATGAGTTAAGGCCTGCTGAATTAAACCGGCGGTTTCTTCAAACCCGGGCTGACCGGCATGGGGCAAATGACCATCCGGCCGGCGCAAAAAAGTAATGTCTTCTACCGCTACATTTAACACTTCGAGGGCGCTGATGGCTTCGCTTTCCCGGAGCTCGGTAAGCTTAGGCGCGGGGTAGGTACTGGAGTTAGGGTGCGACAGGCTGCCATCGGTAATAAACAGCACATGCACCGGCACACCGGCCTGCCGCAGCAAGGCAATGGTGCCTCCGCAACCCAAGGATTCATCGTCCTGGTGAGGGGCAATAACCATAACGCGGCCCATCATCTGCAAATCCCTGATGTCGAGTGGTTGGGCACTGTCGTGCCATTTCATTTGTGAGCTTACTTCCATAATTCAGTTGCGGTTTCCTGGTTCAATACATATTTGCCGATGGCGGTGAGCGCTGCATCGGGTGCCGGCTGGCGCAGGTAAGTGGTTAAATCGCGGTGAACACGTTCAAGTACTCCAGGTTTCATTAACCCGCGCGAACCTACTGAGCGCTCGGCCAGCTGCAGGCAGCGCAGGCAAAGGTCTTCAATTACCGTGCGGGTCATGTTGGCATAGGTGAGTATCCGGTCGGTGCCATCCGGCTGCTGCAGCCATTCGTCAGTTTTGTTACCGGCTTGGTTAATCCACAGGTTGCCGGTTTCTATCAGATAACTCATCTCGGCTAATCGCGCCTGCTGAAAGCCATCATCGGTACGCT
>CAXTCH010000147.1:1722-7877 GCA_964241945.1 uncultured Mucilaginibacter sp. | reverse complement strand
TACCGACCAGTATTTGATTGACTCGGCCAGCCAAACCCGTACGGTACATAACTACAGTAACAGCAACAGCCGTATTAAAAGATATGGTATAAGAGGGCAGTTGAGCGCCGGCTATGAATTTAACAGCTACAACAGCTTAAACAGCACCTTTACTTTAAATGATGGCGGCTTCAATACCAGCGGAACTGGTACTTATAACCAGGATTTCTTGCAAAATCAATCTACTAACAAAATTTATACCGGCAACACGTCGTCTCACAATCATTTTGGCGGTTTTGACTGGAATGTGGATTATACCCATAAATTTAGAAAAGAAGGTGAAGAACTGGACTTATCAGCACAGTGGACCCATGCAGATGTGACTACCAACTACGCGAACAGGTACACTTCGGTAAACCCTAACCAAAACGGTGACAATAACGGTAATAATAATGAGTATACTTTACAGGCGGATTATACCTTGCCTATAAGCAAAATAATAAAACTTGAAATAGGTGGTAAAACCATTCAGCGACGTATCAACAGCGATTATGATATTTACTCAACTGATTATAACGGCACTTACTTTACCCTGGACACTTTAAATTCAAACCGGTATAATTATCATCAAAATGTATATGCAGGTTATGCCGTACTTACCTTTACCCTGCCTAAAGGTTATGCAGTTATGCCGGGCTTCCGTTTAGAGAATACCGCAATTAAAGGCACACCAGACAATCAGGATCAAAACATCGGCACCAATATCAACACTTCATTGATGCCGTTTACACAAAATTATAATTTTTACGGTCCAAGCCTTACCATTCAAAAAACGCTTACTCCTACACAAACGCTTAAGTTAACGTACAGCAAGCGCATTACACGCCCGAGCCTGCAATCATTAAATCCGTTTATCAACCGCAGCAACGTTCAGGCACAAAGCGTGGGTAACCCCGAACTGGGCCCGGAAACTACGCAAAGTGTTGAATTGAATTATAATACTTTTATTAAATCATCAGTAATCAACTTCTCGGTTTATTATCGCCATACTACCGGTCTGAGCGAATCAATAGCCAAATCATTTACTGAAGTAATTAGTGGTGATACTGTAAGAGGTACGCGTAGCATTTATGAAAACGTCGCAAATAACAACTCTATCGGCGCAAGTATATTCGGTTCATTTACACCGTTTAAAAACTTAACTTTAAGAGGCAGTCTAAACGGTTACACCTATCACCCTATTCCTAACGGACTTTATACTTTTGATGCCAGTCAACTGGGCACTTTCTTCCAATTCTCAGCGTTCGGCAGTGCGTCTTATGAGTTTAAACACAATATCATAGCCGAATTCTTCGGGTTTGACAACTCTGCCCGCCGCACCATTCAGGGCACCAACCCGGCGTTTGGTATTTATGCCTTAGGGTTAAAGAAGCAATTTGCTAATAAGAGAGCTTCTTTAGGTTTCAATACCGTACAACCCTTTGCTACTTACAAACACTTTGATTCAAACTTAAGCAGCCGCACCTTTAGTCAGTCCAGTTCTACAGCGTTTCCGTTCCGTTCATTCGGTATCACTTTTAGCTACAGCTTTGGTAAACTTACCTTTAGCAATCCGC
Organism: uncultured Mucilaginibacter sp.; assembly: GCA_964241945.1. Taxonomy (GTDB): domain Bacteria; phylum Bacteroidota; class Bacteroidia; order Sphingobacteriales; family Sphingobacteriaceae; genus Mucilaginibacter. The sequence continues at coordinate 6,282 of CAXTCH010000147.1, read as the reverse complement.
AGCAAAGCAAAAAAGGTATTAACAATGATGACGTTAAACCAAGCGACCAAGGCGGTGCCGGAGGCGCTCCAGCAGGCGGCAACGGAGGAAGATAATTTTCAACCCAACAACCCAAATCCTATACAATGCAAAAGCGCCCCGGTAAATTACCAGGGCGCTTTTTATATAAAGTAAAATAATTAGCGTGTAAGCTATTAATGATTACGCAAAATGGCATGATCCATTTTGTCGCGCTTGGTTTTGAGATAATGCTCATTGTGCGGGTTGGGTGCTATCTCAATGGGCAGCGTTTCTACCACCTCTAAACCGTAGCCTACCAGCCCGGCGCGCTTTTTAGGGTTATTGCTTAGCAGGCGCATCTTGGAAACGCCTATGCTGCGCAAAATTTGTGCACCGATACCATAATCGCGCTGGTCGGATTTAAAGCCAAGTTTCAGATTGGCTTCTACAGTATCAAACCCGTTTTCCTGCAAATGGTAGGCTTTCAGTTTATTAATCAAACCAATGCCGCGCCCTTCCTGGTTCATGTAAATAATCACGCCCTTTCCGGCTTCGCTGATAGTTTGCATGGCCGCATGCAACTGCGGACCACAATCGCAGCGGCAGGAACCGAATATGTCGCCGGTTACGCATGAACTGTGTACACGCACCAGCACCGGCTCGTCGGGCTGCCACTGGCCTTTGGTGAGCGCCAAATGATGCTCTCCGGTATTAACGTCGGTAAAGGCGGTCATCTCAAAATTACCCCATTCGGTTGGCATGTTAACGCTTACCTCGCGGGTTACCAAAGTTTCAGTATGCAACCGGTAAGCAATCAGGTCTTTTATAGAAACTACTTTTAAGTCAAAATTTCTGGCCAGTTCCAGCAGCTCAGGTAAGCGGGCCATTTCACCATCTTCGCGCATAATTTCGCAGATGACCCCAGCAGGCTCAAAACCTGCCATGGTGGCTAAATCCACCGCAGCTTCAGTATGGCCGGCACGGCGCAGTACACCGCCGTCTTTAGCTATTAAAGGAAAAATATGGCCGGGCCGACCCAAATCTTCCGGGCGGGTAGCCAGGTCAATCAGCGCCAGGCAAGTGCGGGAACGGTCGGAGGCTGATATACCGGTCGTGCAGTCTTTCAGCAAATCTACCGACACGGTAAAATTGGTTTCCAGCGTAGCGGTATTACGGCCCACCATCGGGTCGAGTTGTAATTCTTTGGCACGGGTAACGGTAATAGGTGCGCAAACCAACCCACGGCCATGAGTAACCATAAAGTTAATCATTTCGGGTGTGGCATTGCGGGCAGCGGTCAGGAAATCGCCTTCATTTTCACGATCTTCATCATCCACTACAATTATGGTTTTGCCTGCTTTTAAAGCTTCAATGGCTTCGGGTATAGTGTTAAGCATTGCTGATAGGTAAGTAAACCTTATATCCGGTTAAAATGAACCGGATATAAGCGTGTGTTTATTAGCAAAGATAAAGCTAATAGTGCCAAAACAACGTCTACCGTGTGTAAAAACACAACGGCTAAACCGCAGCCTTCGGCTTAAACTTGCGGATGAGTTTAATGAAGAAACGCTTATAGGCATCCATATCAAATAAAGCCGAATCGGTAGCTGCTTTATAAGACAAAAATAAGCCCATAGGGGTAAGTATCACAATGGATATCCACATCCCGATAGTAGGTGACAAATCACCTTCTTTAGCCGATTTTTCGCCAATGGTGGCAATGATGTAATAAATCAGAAAGAAAATTACCGCTACAACCACCGGCATGCCCAATCCCCCTTTGCGAATAATAGCGCCAAGCGGAGCCCCAATAAAAAACAGCACCAGGCAAACCACCGACAACGTGAACTTTTTCTGATACTCAATACTGTATTTACGAATATCTTTAGAAGCCTCTTTAAAGCCGTCCACCCGGGGATCGAGCATGGTTTTGATAGATTTGGCCTCGTTCAGGGCGCCCGATAGTATGGCAATCTGCTTATTTTTATCAGCGCCGGCCATGATATCTGCCTTAACAGGTAAGGCTTCTTTACCTTTAATGTATTTGTGCGAAAAACTAAAATACTTGTAAAAGCTCTTAAGCGTTATAAAGTTTGACATTACCGTACTGTCGGTTTGCTTGCGCTTTACCGCCTGGTTGGAATCCAGTTGCTTCAAATTCATCATTTGGATGGTGGATTTCCAGTCGCTCTCTTTGGTACGGTGTTTATTGAAATTAAAGCTGGACAAGTCGAAGCGCTTTTCGGTTTCTGCAAAGCGGAAACGGGTAAGCTGCTGCCGCGGATTGGCGGTATTACCCTGACCGGCGCTTTCTTCCCAACGGATGCCGTCTTTAAGGCGCAATACCAGCTGCTCATCATCCGGTGTACGGAACATATAACCTTGTTTGGCAAACATTACGGTGTTCATATTGCCGATGTCGTTACGCTCGTAAATCATCACATCGTGCAATATCTGGCCATCGGGGTCTTTCTTTTTTACGCGGATAGAATAACCTGGTATACTGTTGTTAAATATGCCTTCACTGATCAGGAAAGACGCCTTTTGCTGCCGTACATCATACAGCAGCGAATAATATTTGTAATTGGCTACCGGCAGCATATAATCAGAAAACATAAAAGCCGATATACTGAGTATAGTAACCACAACAATCATTGGGTACATGGCCCGGCTCAGCGAGATGCCTGCCGATTTAATGGCTACGAGCTCATAGTTTTCACCCAAACTTCCATAGGTCATGATGGAGGATAGCAGGATAGATAAGGGCAGCGCCATGGCTACGTTAGCGGCCGACGCGTACAGCATCAGTTCCAGAATGATATACCATTCGAACCCTTTCCCGATCATATCGTCGATGTATTTCCACAGAAACAGCATCAGTAATATGAACATTACGATGAAAAAGGTAACAATAAAAGGCCGGATGAACGACTTAAGAATTAAAAGGTGTATCTTTTTCACGGGGCAAAGTTAGGCAATTCCAAGGGGGTTTCCTCAGGCGCCCAATACGCTTACCAGATAGTCAATCTGGTTTTTCCAAATGAGCTTTCGCTCGGGAATGGCCTCTTCGGCGGCAAAATCGGTAATACACAAGGCTACGTCGTTGGTAAGTTCATCCTGCAATACTTCCATTTCCAGGTAATCGTCGGCATCATCATTCAGCCACTTATAACGCACCAGCTTATTTTCCTTGTTCAGCACAATTTTAGCCTTTTGCTGCTCATCGTCCCAGGTAAACGTGTACACCTGGTCGCGCAATTCCACATCATCAGCAAACCATTGGGCCAGCGCATTAGGTTCAATCAGGAAACTATATAATATACGTGGCGAGGACTTGATTTCGTATTCCAAGTGAAATTTTTTCTTCTCAGGCATAATTGGTTACGTACTGCTTGAATGGGTTCAGGCTGTAAATGTTAACATTTTTTATAAATAAAACTAATTTCTACTATATTTGCAAACCTTTTCAGAGAGAAACATCAGATAAGGAAAACCGGTTAACTAACAGGCAGAATTCACCAGCCAAAGGTTAACTTTAAACCAACGCAAGGCGGGGTAGCTCAGATGGTTAGAGCGTAGGATTCATAATTGCGAAAGAATGAATCAATACGTGCTAAAATGGCCTGAAATGGCGTTTTTGATGTCATTGTAAAAATTTGAACAAACCATCAGACCACAGGTCAATCCAGCCGAACCGTTAACAAAACTGCTAACTAAACGCGACCTTTGAACGGGGCGTGGAAACAAATTTATTCACTTAAAATGTTTCCACATGGCAACCGCAAAAATTGTTACCTGGAGCCGTAAAGACAAAAACGGCCAATTTCCCATCGGTATTAAAGTTTCTCAAAATGGCATTCCGGCCTATTTGTTTGAGGGCAACACGTTAGCTAACCGCGCTCACTGGAATGCCGCCAAGCAGCAAGTAAACAAAGCTCATCCGCAGCACCTGCGGCTGACCAATTTCCTCATCAAACGCCTTGCTGAAGCCAACGAAAAAATCCTTGAATTTGAAACCAGCAGAACGCCGTATATGACGGAAGATATTGTTAATGCCATTAAGTCCAAGTCGGTAATTATTGCAGCACCGATAGCGCCGACACCCGTCCCACCTTTATTTAAAGATGTGGCCAATAATTATCTGGCCGAACAAAAGAGCTTGGGCAATTACGATATTTTTAAAACGGATACCAGCAAACTCAAACATTTTTATGAATTTGCCGGAGAAGAAGTAACGTTTCCTGATATCACAGTTGAATTCTTGCGTCGTTACATCATCTTTCTGCGCACCGGGCGCAAGATGAACATGAAAGAAGTTAGACCTGTGAGCGAACGCACAGTTTCCAATAATCTGATACTGATCCGCACTTTGTACAATCGCGCCAAGACTGCCGGATTGATCAGCAATGAAACTTATCCGTTTGGTGGGAAGGGCAAAATTATCATCAAGTTTGGCAAAAGTATAAAAATCGGCCTCAATACCGATGAAATCAACCAACTCAAACAAGTTCAGTTTCCTGCACACCAAAGCCATCTGCATCACAGCCGCAATGTCTGGCT
>CAXTCH010000147.1:0-1712 GCA_964241945.1 uncultured Mucilaginibacter sp. | reverse complement strand
ACGGATGCCCTGCTGCTCAAATGGTCAGAGTTTCAGAATGACCGTTTCTACTATACCATGTCTAAAAATGGTGAACCGGGATCACTGCCAGTTCCTGCGGTTGTGTCCGGCATTATTGAAGAATACAAAACCGCAGAGTACGCCCATGACCTTGTATTTCCGTACCTGAAAAACTTGGACAACCTTAATGATCGCTATTCGGTGCGCAGGCGGATTAACTCGGTTACCCGGCTGATTGGTGCCCACATGGCGGTTACCATGAAATTGCTCGGCATTAATAAGAATGCCTCACCACACAAAGCCCGCCACGCGTTCGCGCAACGCGCCGAAGAAGTAGAAATTCACCCCAAAGTATTACAAAAGATGTATCGGCATGAAAGCATTATTACTACGATGCAATACCAGTCTAATTTTTCTCATAACAAGGCGGATGAAGCTTTAAAAGCGGTTATTGATTTTTGAAAAGATAACAGGAGCGCAATCTCCTATTATCTGAATAACATATTGAAATGAGAGTAAATGATAGATTTTAGGGCTTTCACCAGGTATTTGATAGCAAACAGGAAAACTGATGATCGTTGAACTCGAAAATAAATATGTGATTATCAAGGTAAATCCTGCTTTGATTGGCATGGATTTAATACAAAAGGCAGTCGATTTATATGCGTGCTCTTGAACTGAATGCCCAAACGCAGGGCACACAGGGACATGCCGATAAACCTACGAGGGAGATCAATAAAAACTGGTGGGCTGAAAAAAAGGCGTCCTTTCATTAAATGGTTGTAAACTAATCATTGATTGACTTTTGGCACGAAATGCATTATCTTTGAACTATGACGACATTAACCATTATTCCCGTATCTGACGAACAGGAAACTGCTATCCGCATTTTCTTAGATGCGCTGCATGTCGATTATAAAGCGACTGAAGCGGTAGACGATACCGAATATTTATTGTCGTCTCCTGCGAATGCAGAGCATTTGCAAAAATCAATTGAACAAGGGCAAAAAGGCGCAACAACCCGATTGAGCCTTGACGATATATGGAAGCCTTAGAATTTACTGCTGAGGCATTGACCGATCTTGAATATTGGAAAAAGAGCGGCAATACCATTATCCTGAAACGCATTCGCCAGTTATTACAAGCGATACAATCAGACCCATATAGCGGCATTGGCAAGCCGGAGGCTTTAAAGCACAACTTATCCGGTTATTGGTCACGCCGTATCAATCAGGAACACCGCATTGTTTATCGTGTGGAAACCAATATCATCATCGTTTATGCTCTTCGTTTTCATTATGGCCGATAGAATAATCGACCTTTAAGTTAACATCTGTTACCTTGTCGTTATACCTGCCTGTAAAACGAAATCACGTGCCGCAGTGCGTAAACTATATAACGTCATGAGAGCATTCTCAAAATCAAGCAGTACCGGTGAAGTTTTTCATACAAAAAGGCGGATGAAGCCTTGGAAGCGGTGATTGATTTTTGGACGAATAACTAACCGCAAAGCCTGATTATTTCATAACTCAACCTTGCAATTGCAACACTTGATGTTGTAATTGCAAGGTTGATGAAGCAGCAATTTGCGTTTCAACAAGGCGTTTCAGGATGCCAAACCATGCTGCCAGAATACGACGTTTTTTGACGTATCAACTCTTTTGCGGGCTTGCGCAAGATCATAATTTTCCTGTAGCTTTAACCATGTCTCC
>CAXTCH010000146.1:0-7882 GCA_964241945.1 uncultured Mucilaginibacter sp. | reverse complement strand
CATATAAGTCCTTCAGCAATCCCGAATGCTGGGCAATATGCAGTGCAGCATCGTAAGCCGAACTTTGCTGTGCCAGCACCTGAAAACTCTGAATCATGGTGGCAAAGTTATTTACAGCGGTTGAACTGCGACTGTCCAAAAACTTTGCGGGGTTGGTCACCACGTCCCACAAAGTAGCATTATTTTGACCGGCGCTTAAAATCAGGCGGTCAATGGTGGTATCGCCTATGCCACGGCGCGGGTAATTAATCACCCGTTTCAAGGCCTCCTCGTCATTTGGATTAAACGTGAGCCTAAAGTAGGCAATCAAATCTTTTATTTCTTTACGCTGATAAAAAGATAAGCCGCCATAAATTTTATACGGAATATTCAATTTGCGTAAAGCCTCTTCCATAGAGCGCGACTGCGCATTGGTACGGTACAAAATGGAAAAGTCATTCCATTTAAGGCCATAAGTAGTACGCTCGTGCATAATGGATTCAGCAACCGTTTTGCCTTCCTCATTGTCGCTGAACGCGCGGGTTACTTTTATTTTATCCCCGGTTTCCTTTTCCGAAAAGACATCTTTTTTGAGCTGCTCTTTATTATTGGCAATAATGCTATTAGCTACATTTACAATGTTTTGGGTAGAGCGGTAGTTCTGCTCTAACTTAAACACTTTCAGGTCCGGGTAATCCTTCTCGAAATTGAGTATGTTTTGAATGTTAGCGCCGCGGAAGGCGTAGATACTTTGTGCATCATCGCCCACTACGCATAGGTTCTCACTAACGGCAGCCAAACGCTTCACAATCAAATACTGCGAAAAGTTGGTATCCTGATACTCATCCACCATCAGGTACTTAAATTTATGCTGATACTTGTTCAGCACCTCCGGAAAGTTGCGCAGCAGTTCATTGGTTTTAAACAGCAGGTCATCAAAATCCATAGCGCCGGCACGATAGCAGCGGTTGGCATACATTTCATATACCTTATCTAGGTAACCCCGGACCGAAGAAAAATCGTCGGCCTGCAGCTGTGCATTCTGCTGGTATTCCTGCCACGAAATCAAGTTATTTTTACAAGCCGAAATACGATTGTATACAAAGTTGGGGTTGTACAGCTTATCGTCCAGGTTCATTTCTTTCAAAACGGCCCGGAGTACACTCTTGCTGTCATCAGTATCATAAATGGTAAAGTTGCTGGGATAACCAATCTTGGTGGCTTCCACGCGTAATATTTTGGCAAACACGGAGTGAAAGGTACCCATCCAAATGTTTTTGGCTTCATCGCCCACCACGCGGGTAATACGATCGCGCATCTCGCGGGCAGCTTTATTGGTAAAGGTAAGTACCAGTATGTTAAAGGCATCCACTCCTCTGCGAACCAAGTGCGCTACCCGGTAGGTAATCACCCGGGTTTTCCCTGAGCCTGCACCGGCTATAATCATTACCGGGCCTTCGGTTTGTAAAACGGCGCCCTGCTGGGCCGGATTCAACCCCTCTAAATAATTTAAATTCTCTCCCATATCAGTGGGCAGCAAAATTACAGTTTTCGGATGAATGAAATACTAACGATTTTGGGATTTGAGAATTATATGCAATTCATCATTGATTTCTTAAAAACTGTCATGCTGAGCGCAGCGAAGGATATGTATGAGGTCTAATCACTATACTTATTCTTCGCTGCGCTCAGGATGACAGATAAACGGGCTTTAAATAAAGCCTACTTGGCCTGATAAGTATTGTTTGCCGGGTCGATGTCCGGCAATTGCTTTTGCGGGTCAAGCTGGATGCTTTGTATAGCCGAGGCAGACGGATATTTAAATGTCCATGCACCTCCGCGCTGCCAAATATTAACCGGCAGCTTAATAGTTTCCGATTTACCGTTGGCCTGCGTAATAAGTAAAGTTACCGGCATAGCCATTTTTTCTTTATTTTCCAGCGTAATCAGCGCACCCTGCGACGGATCATTATTAACATATTTCACTCCGGACATTGATTGATCCAAACGCCAGGTTGTAAAGAACCATTCTTTCCAGAACCAGTTTAAATCTTCGCCGGCGGCATCGTTCATGGCTCTGAAGAAATCATAAGGCAACGGATGTTTCAATGCCCAATGCTGTATATATTCATGAAAAGCATAATCAAAGCGGTCGGGACCCAAAACCTCATTACGCAGAATATTTAAGCCCAGCGAGGTTTTATTATAATATAATCCGTAATCACGCAGGTTCATTGCTTCGGGCGCAGTCATTAACGGATCCGTGCTGTTCGTCATGCTGCGGGTGAGATAGGGGTTATTACCATTGCCCTTCTCGGCATATTCACCGTTATTAAACTGGCGCGAAGCATACTCATTGATGAAAGTGTTAAAGCCTTCATCCTGCCACATGTACTTACGCTCGTTGGAACCTACAATCATCGGGAACCAGTTGTGACCAATTTCGTGGGTGATATCACCCCATAAACTGCCGTTTTTTAAATTGCTTAGGCAGAAAACGATGCCCGGATATTCCATCCCCAAAGCTACGCCCGATACAGTAACTGCACTGTTCCAGGGGTACTCATAATAGGCTTTTGAATATATTTCCATGCTGTATTTCAGGTATTCGGTAGCACGGCCCCATGAATTGTTACCCGAGCTTTCTGCCGGGTAAGCAGCCATAGCAATGCCTTTACGCCCTGAAGGGAAAACTACCCGTGCGGCATCCCAAATAAAAGCAGTAGAAGCCGCCCATGATACATCGCGGGTGTTTTGCATTTTAAAGTGCCAGGTTTTGGTGCCTGCAGGTGCATGGGCAGCTAATGAACTCACCTCATCCGGCTTTACAATCATTACCGTTTTATCGCTTTGGCGTGCCTGTGCCAGGCGGCTTTGCTGGGTGGGAGTGAGCACCTGAGTGCCGTTTTGCAAATCGCCGGAACCCACTACGGTCATGTTGGCCGGGGTGGTTACATAATAGTCAAAATCGCCGTACTCACAGTAAAATTCACCTAAGCCCATGTAGGGTAAAGTGTTCCAGCCTTCGGCATCATCATATACGCACATGCGCGGGTACCATTGGGCAATTTCGTAAACATAGCCTTCCTTAAATTTCTTGCGGCCCATACGGTCGGCGCCATAAAAGGGAATAGAAAAGCTGTAATTTATTTTTACCTGTATCTTGTCGCCTTTTGGATTCATCGGCGTATGTAGGCGCACTTGCATACGGGCATCTGAAATTACCGGTGTAACCGAATAAGTTTGGCCTTTGTAGGTTACCGTTACTGAAGCAATGTGATAGCCACCCCGGCTAAATCCACGCACATCAAAGCGATCACCGCTAACCGGTGTGGTTGCTGCACCGCGTGAGTCGGCCTTAAACAGGTTTTGGTCCAGCTGCATCCACAAATGATTCAGCTTGTCGGGGCTGTTGTTGGTGTAACTGATGGTTACTTCACCGGTTATGGTGGTGTCCTGCGCGCCTTCGGTAAGCCGGGCTTTGATTTGGTAGTCGGCGCGGTTTTGCCAGTAGTTGGCGCTGGGCTGCCCGCTGGCAGTACGGGTGTTGCCGGTAGTTACCGGCCAGGTCATGGGGCCAAACAAGTCCTGATGGTCGTATTTAACGGAATCAGTACTTGCGGACTGTGCCATAGGTTGCGCACCTACCGAAGCAGCGGCAAGTAATCCTAATAAGCAAGGAAATAAAGATTTATAATTCATTTAACGTTTAATAATAAACCGGCAAAGAAACCAAATAAAAAGGCAATTGCAGTTACCGTTGGCGATTGTAACAAAACAATTATAGGTTTGAAGCCTTAAAGTTTTATAAAATTCAATAATCAAATTACAACGCATCGCGCCATTTCAATCAGCTTTATTTAACAGTAACCCGACAAATTTTGCACTTATTCGTCGCTATCTATTAAGCGGTAATGCAGTCTGTTGGTTATTTTATTTATTTAAGTATGATGATGGCTTTATAAAATACTTATGAATCGTCTTGCTAATTCAACTTCACCTTATCTGCTTCAACATGCCAACAATCCGGTTGATTGGTACCCTTGGGGACCCGAGGCCTTACAAAAAGCAAAGGATGAGAATAAATTAATACTGGTGAGCATCGGCTATTCGGCTTGCCACTGGTGCCATGTAATGGAACATGAAAGTTTTGAGGATAACGGAGTTGCCGCCGTAATGAACGAGCATTTTGTGTGCATTAAGGTAGACCGTGAAGAGCGGCCCGATGTAGACCATATTTACATGAGCGCCCTGCAGCTGATGACCGGTCATGGCGGATGGCCGCTCAACTGTATATGTTTGCCCGACCAGCGGCCTATTTATGGAGGGACATATTTTAAAAAGAGCGACTGGGTAAGCTTATTATTCAATCTTGCTGATTTTTACCTGCAAAAGCCGGAGGAGGCTGAAGAGTATGCAGTAAAATTGACGGAAGGTATACAGCAATACGAGTCGGTGAATTTGATTACCGAACAGCCCCAATACGATCCTGATGATTTGGCGCTTATTGTGAATAACTGGAAAAAATATTTTGATTTAACGGAAGGCGGCACCGGCCGGGCGCCCAAATTCCCGATGCCGAACAACTGGCAGTTTTTGACCCGGTATGCTCATTTAACAAAGGACGAAGCTGTTATCAAGGCGACCACTTTAACCTTAAGTAATATGGCGTATGGGGGGATTTACGACCATATTGGCGGCGGCTTTGCCCGTTACTCGGTAGATGCCCGTTGGCATGTACCACATTTTGAAAAGATGCTGTATGATAACGGGCAACTGATTGCCTTATATGCTGAAGCTTACACCTGGCTGCATGAAGAGTTATATCATCAGGTAGTTAAAGAAACCGTGACTTTTGTGGAGCGTGAATTAACGTCTCCTGATGGCGGTTTCTATTCGGCGTTGGATGCTGACAGCGAAGGGATTGAAGGTAAGTTTTACACGTTTATAAAAACCGAAATTGAAAATATATTAGGTAACGATACGGCTATATTTTGTTCATATTATAACATTACGGAGGAGGGCAATTGGGCAGAAGAAGAAACCAACGTTTTGTATCGGAAAGAGAGTGACGAGGAGATGGCCGTTAAATTTAGCTTGTCGGTTGCACAACTTAAAGGTATTGTCGCCGACTGCAAGCAAAAGGTGTTTGAATATCGTAGTCACCGTGTGAGACCGGGACTGGACTATAAAATACTGGCCTCATGGAACGGATTGATGCTGAAAGGATTGTGTGAGGCTTACCGGGCTTTTGATGAACCTAAATATCTGGAACTGGCGCTTAAGAATGCCGGATTTATAAATACTTATTTAATAACATCTACCCAACGCCTGATACGCATTTATCAGCCGGGCACTGATAAAGAAACACTGAAACCTATTGCTTTTTTAGATGACTATGCCAACATCATTGATGCTTTTATTGCACTATATGAGGTCACTTTTGACATCAGCTGGCTTAATCAGGCCAAGGCATTGACCCGCCAGGCCATTGACCATTATTACAACGCAGCGGAGGGCATGTTTTATTACACCGCCGAAGATGATGAACAATTAATTGCCCGCAAGGGCGAAATTATGGATGGCGTTATCCCTTCATCTAATTCGGTAATGGCCAATAACTTGAAAAAGCTAAGCTTATTTTATGCCGATGATAATTTTGAAGAAATATCGGCCCAACTGCTGCGCAACTTAATGCCTTATATGGCAAAGTACGGCTCAGTATATTCCAATTGGGCCAATTTGTTACTGCTGGAGGTTTTTGGTATAAGTGAAGTGGCTATTACCGGCCCCGATGCTGAAACGCTGCGCTGGGAAATAGAACAGCATTACCTGCCCAACAAAATAATATTGGGCGGTGAGCAAGAAAATTTACCTTTGCTCGAGAACCGGGTAGGAGAGACGGACCGGATTTTTGTTTGCAAAAACAAAACCTGCGGATTGCCGGTAACTTCGGTTGCGGAAGCTTTAAAACAAATTGAAGCCTGACGGCTTTTAACATTAAATCTTTATTCAATGAAAATAGAACCTAAAAGTGTAGTATCCTTAACTTACGATTTGTACGTTAACCAGGAAGAAGGCGGTGAATCACATGTTGAAAGTGCCACCCAGGAGCAGCCGCTTACTTTTCTGTATGGCGTAGGTCAGATGCTGCCTAAATTTGAAGACCACTTGAGCGAACTTTCAGTAGGCGATCAATTTGATTTCCGCCTGGCTGCTGAAGATGCTTACGGTGAATATAACGATGAGGCTGTAGCCAATTTACCTAAAGATATGTTTAATGGCACAGAGCTTCCCGAAGTTGGCGCGGTTTTGCCTTTACAGGATAATCAGGGTAACCGTTTTCAGGGTCAGGTGGTATCGGTAGTAGAAGATGCAATTATTGTAGACTTAAATCACCCTATGGCTGGTCAGGAACTGCATTTTAAAGGAGAAATCCTGAGTGTCCGCCCTGCTAATGACGAAGAGTTATCTCACGGACATGCCCATGGTCCGGATGGTCATCATCAGCATTAATGTACTGATTGTATTAAGTAAAATACGTCATTGCCGGGAACAAACCCATACTCAATTTATATAGCAATTGTGTAAGTTCGTTGTGCAGAGTTAAGGATAAGTTTGTTCCCGGCAATGATTTTTTATATAGTCTTCAGTAAAGAGTTAAATTTCCAGCCGGCGACTTCCGGTCAGGGTACATAGCAGCACTATCCGCGAGGACACGTATCTTCCGTTTAAGGTAGCCGGCACAAATACTTTATCCTCGTCACTCAATTGGTTGATGTCCACCTCCAGGACTTTTTCACCATAAGCAGCCGAGAGCACATGCACCCGGTAATCCGCCAAACGTCCGCCGGGGCTTATCAGCAATTCAATATACACGGTGGGCCATTGTGAGGTCGCCTCGGTAGCCAGCAGTCCTTTGGGCAATCTAAATAAATTTAAATACGGAAGATAGCCAAAAAAACGTCCGCCTATGCGTATAGGTATGGTTATCGTATCTGCCTTTGTGAATTTTTCATCTATAATATACTTCAGTTTTGAAACGCTGTCCAGCGGCGCTTCATACAAAAGGCTAAGCTTGTCGTAATTAAATTGCTGCACAGGTTTGCCGGTTTTATCAAAAAAGTGCCAAGTACCTGCTTGTTTGCCATGGTCGTATTTACCGCTGGCTATAGGAATGTTTTTCTTAAAGTATACTTGGTATAATCCGTTCAGCGTCTTGTTGTCGCTTTTAAGCACATTATATCTGGCTGTAATTTTTGGTGCGATTTCTTCCGTCTTTACTACTGTTTCCTGGGCGAATAAATGCAGCCCAGGCAGCAAAGTAATCATGGACAATAAGAGTTTAGATTTCATTTACAAGTATACAAAGTGGTAGTTTCAAAGTATCAGCTGCTCGCCTATAGTTTGGATTTCGGCATGATCGAAAGCGCTGCCTTCTGCAGAAGCCCAGGTGAACATTGTATCCTTGAATATGGTCAACGTAAAGCTGTCAGTTACTATTTCATAATACGTTTTGTCATCATTGGCATAAGGATGTACATGTGCAGGTAGCTGCTGGCCGTTTATGGCTAAGGTAATATCAAAATCTTCCATGAAATTTTTTGTATGTAATAGTAACTTTAAAAGTGTATGAAGGTTTTAACCTTCTTTCAACTTCAATTTTCTCGGTGTAGTGTTTCGGCTGCTATCTTTTTACTATCAATCAACAAAGGCTTGCAAACACCAGTTGTACCCTTATATATGAACTAAAATATACTTACTATAGCTTTCCCTATTATTGCAATAATTATTGTTGTGTTTATTGTATTGGCTTTGTTTATAATATTCCGGCAAAGTAAAGTCCGTAAAGATTAAGCTGCTTGAATTAGCACCTTAATCTATTATCGGCGGTTATACAGTT
>CAXTCH010000145.1:0-7888 GCA_964241945.1 uncultured Mucilaginibacter sp. | reverse complement strand
GATTTACCTCGTGCGTATTAATAAACTTATATTCTTTAAGCTTACCTGTAAATTGATGATTGACAATATCATATACATATTTGCCGCTTTGGCTTAAAAGATGATTATCCCGGTAGAAAGCATACGAGTAACCCTTGAACTGGTTACCCGTGGTTTGCTGGCTGCTGGCCAGTATTTCAGGGAACGAATAGGAAAACTGAAGCGGCTTTGATTTTAAGCTGATCACAACGGTGCCTTCGGGGGCGCCATCCTGGTAAACCGGAATGATAGCGAAATAGGTTTGAAAACCGAAGGAATCATTTTCATGATAAAAGTAGTCAGATACCTTAATGGAACTGTATATGACCATATCCCTGAAATCAGTAAGTGCAAACTTGCGGTCTGCCGATACGGGGCGGCCCTGAGGGTCAAACTCATCTACCTTTAAATTATAATGAGCCAGGTAGCCATTAAAATACTTGCTCTGAAAGTAAGTTTTCAGGTAATCATTATTGTATTGATGGCGGCTGAAGTAGCCGGCCAGTGTTCCGTCGGTAGCAATGCTTTTTTCAATATCTTTAAACAGCTCAACGGCAACCGGATCATCGGCGTTTTCAAGTTTATGAATTAATACCTTTCGCAGCTCTTTTTCTTTGGCCGACTGAAAGTTGATAAACTTTACCGCTGCAATCAGTGAAAACATGACGACGATGGTAAGAAACGAAAACGGATTGATACGGCCATTTTCGTGCTTTATAGCATAGCCCCTGATAAGTACAGGGATACTCCATAAAATAAACAGCAGGGTAAAGCTTTGATGAAACCAGGTAGACAAAGCCGTAACGAATGCGATACAGGTCAGCAGCGTATATATTTTGTTGCGATCTTTTAAATTGAGCCTGACGGTTACCGTTAAAAAAGCTTCGGTAAGCAGGAAAACCGACAAAAAGCAAAAGCACAATATAATTACGGCAATTATGCTGTACCCCGACAGGTTAAGAATATTATCAATATCAAAGTTGATAGACGTATTGATAACCAGGCGTGCAAAGATATTAAGCAGCTGGGTAAGCGTGAAGGCCAGCGTGCCTGCGCCGCTAAAAATTACGGCATATGACCATACGGGCGATAATGAAATTGCAGGCAGCTTACTGCGAAAGTGGTACATAAAAGAAGCAAACCAGCACAGCAGCAATACATTCAAACACCAATCGCCCAGGGAAGGGAAAAATGCGTTGTCATGAAAAAAAGCTGGGTCAAATAGCCTCAGTTCATAAAATACCCTGGGGTAATAAAAATAAAGATTGATAAACCTCAGCGCCAAAATGAACAAAGCCAGCAACCCTATACCCAGGTCCAACTGGTTTTTATAGGCATAATACTGGCAGGTAAAATGCATCAGCAGGCAAAGGGTAAGCAAAGCTGCCGTCCATAACCACACTTCAAAACTTAAAAATACATGGTTTTCGGTATGCCCTTTCAGCCTTACCGAAAAGAGATACTGATGATCGATACTGCGTATCGCCTGCACATGCGTATCGCTGATGTCGGCTAATTCAAGGTTATTGTCATTAAAGATTTCGTGGTCAAAATCACTATTGTTAAGGTATTGGTTATGAATATGGTAGTCGTTTTTTACCGGGATAAAAAACAAAGCGCTGAAATTGCCCTCCGATTTTTTTATTACCTCATAATAACCGTTAGGCTGCTTGATAAAAGAGGTACCATTTTTAATAAAATCAGCATCATTGGGTAATACTTTAACCCCGCTCCAAAAGTTAACCCTGCCGTTTTGCAGCGTAAGTACCCAAATACGCTTGCGGCTCATAAAATCGTCAATAAACTTTATGGCGGCCTGCCCGTCTTGCCCCAGGGTTTTTAACTGCTCAAATTTACCCGGCTGCAACTGCTGCTGCACCCATTTTTCTTTGGTGTGCAGATTGGACTGCAGCGTTTTGGCAGACTGATTTAAATTATCCTGAGGGGTATAATACTTACCAATAATAACCGCTGTAAGCATTAAGCTTGCACAGAGCAAACCCAGCAGAATGCGTATTTTGACAGAGATACTCAACACAATATATTTAGAACTGATAAATTTACTATAAAATATAAAAGCCGCATCCATAGCGGCTTTTATATTTTACCGGCTTACTGCAGCGCTGGCAGTTACTGCAGCTCTGTCCACTTTCTTAACCAGTCCCTGTAATACATTGCCGGGGCCCACTTCAGTAAATGAAGTAGCGCCGTCCTCCAGCATGTGCATTACGGTTTGTGTCCACCGCACGGCGCCGGTAAGCTGAGCAATCAGGTTGTGCTTAATTTGTTCCGGATCGGTGTAGGGCTTTGCATCAATGTTTTGATAAATAGGGCATACCGGCGCCACAAGGCTGGTGTGCACAATGGCGTGTTCCAGTTCGGCACGGGCAGCTTCCATCAGCGGCGAATGGAAAGCACCGCCTACATTTAATTTTAAGGCACGCTTAGCGCCGGCAGCTTTCAGCTTTTCGCAGGCTAAATCCACACCGGCAATCGTACCTGAAATAACCAGCTGACCAGGGCAGTTGTAATTCGCAGGCACTACCACCTCGCTTACCTGCTGGCAAATATCCTCTACGGTAAAATCATCCAGCCCCAATACGGCGGCCATGGTAGACGGCTGTATTTCGCAAGCCTTTTGCATGGCATTGGCACGGGCCGCCACCAGGCGCAAACCATCTTCGAATGACAGAGCGCCGGCAGCCACCAGTGCAGAAAATTCGCCCAGCGAGTGGCCGGCTACCATATCAGGCTTAAAATCATCACCCAATACCTTAGCCAGTATTACCGAGTGCAGAAAGATAGCCGGCTGGGTAACTCTGGTTTGCTTAAGGTCTTCCTCCGTACCATTAAACATGATATTGGTAATGCTGAACCCTAAAATCTGGTTGGCTTGCTCAAACAGCTCACGGGCCTGCTCGTGGTTATCGTACAGGTCTTTACCCATACCCGGATACTGGGCGCCTTGCCCCGGAAATAAATATGCTTTCATAATTTAAATTCAGCCCCCCAACCCCCTGAAGGGGAAGCTATAAATAAAAGTTTCCCCCTTCAGGGGCAATGGGGGCTTAACTTAACTTCGATGCTATTAAATTTAAAAATTCGGTACGTGTTTTGTCTTTTAAAAACTCGCCGGTAAAAGCCGAGGTGGTGGTGACTGAATTTTGCTTTTGCACGCCGCGCATGCTCATGCACAGGTGGCGGCATTCAATCACTACACCTACGCCCAAAGGCTGCAGCGTATCCTGAATACAATCTCGAATTTCATTGGTCAGGCGTTCCTGCACCTGCAGGCGGCGGGCAAATACATCCACCACACGCGGTATTTTGCTTAAACCCACCACATGTCCGTTAGGAATGTAAGCTACGTGCGCCTTGCCGAAAAATGGCAGCATGTGGTGCTCGCACATGGAGTATACCTCAATGTCTTTTACCACTACCATCTGGCTGTATTCCTCCTTAAACATGGCCGAGTTTAGGATGTCTTTGGCATCCAGATCATAGCCGTGGGTTAAAAACAGCAGGGCCTTGGCAATACGCTCTGGCGTTTTTAATAAGCCCTCACGTTCAGGATTTTCGCCAATTTGTTTAAGAACTTCGTTATAATGGCCCGAAAGGCTGGCAATCAGGTCCGGATTATAGCGGTCTATCTTGTGATACCCGGTAATACCGGCATCACGGTCGGGAAGGTCGTTATCGTCAATCATGTTGTGAATAGTCAGTTGTGAGTAGTCAATGGTGAATTATGAGTAGTGAGTAAAAAATATGGCTTTTCACAATTCACCATTGACAACTCACTATTCGCCAAAGTATTCGGCGCAGTTATTTTCAGTTTCGTACAATTTAACAGAATGTAAAAACACGCCTTCATAAGCTTCAATCGGAGCTTTTAGCTGAGTGAAAATCTCGATGGTCAGTATCTCCGTCGATGCCATTTTGCCCGCCATAAAATCCACATCCTTATTGAGGTTACGGTGGTCGAGCTTGTCTACCACATAGCGGTTAATAATTTCTTTAAGCTCTTTTAAATCCATTAAATAACCGGTGGCATGAGTTACCTGGCCTTTTACCGTAACAAATAAATTGTAATTGTGGCCATGCCAGTTGGGGTTTGCGCATTTGCCAAATACTTCTTCATTTTTTTCAGCGCTCCATTCCTCACGGTACATCCGGTGGGCGGCATTAAAATGCTCTCGGCGCGTTATATAAATCATCATGGTGCTAATTGGGTGCAAATATACAAAACAAAAACAGGCGGCTTGTTTTATATTAGCCGGCAAAAAACAGCAATGAAAATTTTAGTGGTAGCCGCTACCGAGCCTGAGATAGCGCCTTTGAAAGCACAACTTGCAGAACAAGTTGATTTTTTGATTACCGGCGTGGGGATGGTGGCTACTGCCTTTGCGTTGGGCCGGCGCCTGGCTACGCATACTTATAATTTGGTGATTAACCTGGGTATAGCAGGCAGTTTTGACCGCAGTATTGAGTTGGGAGATGTAGTAGAAATTACTGATGATGTATTTTCAGAATTAGGAGCCGAAGATGATGAGCGGTTTATTACTATACAAGACCTGGGTTTTGGCGAAAGCCGGTTTGCAGCTACTGCTGCATTAAGCGATTACCCGGATACAGCATCATTAAGAAAAGTAAACGCCATTACCGTAAACACTGTGCATGGCAACGAGCAAAGCATTGCCCGTGTAGCCGGCCGGCTAAGTGCCCAATTGGAAAGCATGGAAGGAGCCGCATTTTTTTATGCTTGCCAACAGGTTAAAGTGCCGGGGCTGCAAATCAGGGCTGTGTCAAATTATGTGGAAAAGCGTAACCGCGACAATTGGAAGATAGGTTTGGCTGTTAAAAATCTGAATACTTTTGCGGTGGAATTATTAATGAGAATAGTCAATTGTGAGCGGTAAATTATTAAAGCAGATATCTGATTGTTGGTATTCCAATTCACAATTGACAGTTCAAATAAAGTACACTACTCACTATTGACAATTCACTACTATGAAACTTACACTCGGCTTTTCGCCATGCCCTAACGATACTTTTATTTTTGATGCCTTGATTCATCATAAAATTGATACCGAAGGGTTGGACTTTGAGGTGTTTTATGATGATGTAGAAACCCTAAATCAAAAGGCCTTTCGCGGCGAACTGGATGTGACCAAGTTGAGTTATCATGCCTTTGCCTATGTGGCTAACCAATATGTGCTGCTGGATGCCGGTAGTGCCTTGGGTTTCGGCGTAGGCCCCATGCTGATTTGTAAAGCTAATCCGGAAGAACTGCGTTCAAAACTGGAAAACCAGGGGGCGGAAGTAAAAATCGGCATCCCCGGAAAGTATACGACCGCGAATTTTTTACTGAGTCTGGCTTTTCCCACGGCTACAAATAAGCAGGAGATTGTTTTCTCGGACATCGAAAATGCCGTATTGGACGGCCGCATTGATACCGGTTTGATTATCCACGAAAACCGCTTCACGTACCAGGATAAAGGTTTGCAAAAAATTATCGACCTGGGCGATTACTGGGAGCAGCAAACCGGTTGCGCCATCCCGCTGGGTGGCATTGTAGCCAACCGCCGGTTACCTGAAGACGTGCAGCATACGCTGAACCGCGTACTGCGCCGCTCGGTAGAGTTTGCTTTTGCCAACCCTAAGTCGGGCCTGGATTTTATCCGCTCCCACGCGCAGGAAATGAGCGAGGAAGTGATGTACAAGCATATTGATTTATATGTGAATCAATACTCGGTGGATTTAGGCACAGAGGGCAAAAAGGCCATCAAGCTGATGTTCGATACGGCTAAAGAAAAGCATATCATTCCGGAAATAAAGGAAAATTTGTTTTTAGCGGCCCCCTAACCCCCCGAACGGGGAATAGAAGTTATTTTAAAGTGAAAAAGACAAAGGGAGTTAACTAACTCCCTTTGTCTTTTTCGGTATACCAAGTAAGTTCACCCTTCAAAGAGCGGAGGGGGCTAATACAGCAGCGCATCATACGGGTAACGCTCTGTATGTATCGCCATTACTTTTTCATACAGTAGCTTTCTGAACTCATCCACATTTTCTTTTTTCAGAGCCGAAATAAAGATAGCGGGACTGTTATTATGTGCCATCCAGCTGTGCTCAAAATCTTCTAATGACAGTGGCTGTGCCGGATCTTCCGGATGGTGCTGCAGCGGCTGATAGGCGTCAATTTTATTGAATACCGTAATAATCGGCTTGTCAACCACCCCTAAATCTTTCAGGGTTTCATTCACGGTATGGATCTGGTCCTCAAAATTGGGATGCGATACATCCACCACGTGGATCAAAATATCGGCTTCGCGCACCTCATCCAACGTTGATTTAAAGCATTCTACCAGATGGTGAGGCAGCTTGCGGATAAACCCTACAGTGTCTGACAAAAGGAACGGCAAATTATCGATTACCACTTTACGTACCGTGGTATCCAGCGTAGCAAACAACTTGTTCTCGGCCAGAATATCCGACTTCGAAATCATGTTCATAATGGTGGATTTCCCTACGTTGGTATAACCCACCAGGGCCACACGCACCAATTCGTGCCGGTTGCGCCGCTGCGTTTCGTTCTGACGGTCAATGCTGCGCAGTTTGTCTTTTAATAAAGATATCTTATTTAAAATTAAACGGCGGTCGGTCTCAATCTGCGACTCACCGGGGCCGCGCATACCGATACCCCCCTTCTGGCGCTCCAGGTGGGTCCACATACGGGTAAGGCGGGGCAGCAGGTACTGCAGCTGTGCCAGTTCGACCTGCGTTTTGGCTTGCGCCGTTTGCGCACGACCGGCAAAAATATCCAGTATCAGGTTGCTGCGATCTAAAATTTTAACCTGCAGCTCGTTTTCAATGTTACGCAGTTGTGAAGGCGATAACTCATCGTCAAACACCACAATATCTATTTCTTCGGCTTTTACATAGGCCTGTATTTCTTCCAGTTTACCCGAGCCTACAAACGTAGCGCGGTCGGGCCGTTGCATGCGTTGTGTAAAATGCTTCAGCGTGATGCCGCCGGCGGTGGTTACTAAAAATTCCAGTTCTTCCAGATACTCCTTTTCCTGCGCTTCGGTTTCACCGGGCGTAATAATGCCCACTAAAACAGCTTTTTCCTGCTTTTCGGCAGTATCATAAAATTTTTGTCTCATTGTGGTTTATAGGGCAATTGAAGTGCCAAGTTAATAAAACCAGCTTAGTTGTCTGTAGGTTATAAAGTGATATGCCAAAATATCAGCAGGATATTATGCATTTTTTCGTCCGGGCGGGGTCACTTCTGAAAGACACCCTGCTCGGACAGTGAAGTGTAACCGCACGCACAATCTATGTTAAAAGTCGTTCTCCGGTGCTGCAGGCCTGCTTAATGCTTTTTTAAGGGAAGCGGATGTGTTGGTAACGGTGTCGTTTATCTTTTGATAAAGGGCCATATTCTTTCCTTTATGTGTACCGTCATCTTTTAAGTCATCAGCGCTCAGATACATAGCTGAAACCGACTTCTTCTCATCCATTTCATTGCTTTGCAGCTCAAAATCGTTAATTTCATAACGGTATTTGCCGGGTTTGATGTACAGGGCAATGGTATAAAATACATGGTAATAAACGCCGCCCTTATCATAAGGCACAAAGCTTTTCACGATAATTTTTCCGGCTTCAAAATCGTCCAGCCGCACATCGCAATCTGCCGAATTGAAATTGCGGGCAAACCACTCGTGGGCGCGATCATATAGCACCTCTTTAGGTAGGCCTTTAGTCGTAACCGTTTCTTTATAATCAATCTGGTGCTCAGTGGTATCTATCGGGAGCTTTATGTCCTGGGCATGGGCAACTGTTACGAAAACCAATGAAAGTAAAAGCAGAA
>CAXTCH010000144.1:0-7893 GCA_964241945.1 uncultured Mucilaginibacter sp. | reverse complement strand
TCTGGGTAAGCGCTATTATATTATTACATATAGGCATTGGTATGTTTTTGGGGCTATGGATGTTTGCCATTATGATGATAGTATTATCCGTATCCGCATTTGGTTACAGCGCTTACCTGGATTTACTCAAGATGCATCAAACGGAGGAAACTAATGCTTTACTGGAACTAAATACCTCAAACATTTAGCGTAGAGTTTTCTTCAAAAAATATTTATTTAACCCATAAATTATTGAATTATAATTATTTCATATATTCGAATAGCTAACGCTTACCATCTATACTGCAATAAAGCCTGGCTGCCTTCTAAAAGCTTTTTAACTCAATAATGCTTTTATGAACCTTAACCCTTATTCAGCATTGCCGGAAACGCTCGCTATACAGTCGGCAATTTTTGAGCTTGGCGCGCATCTTCAAACCAATAGGCTTACCATTGAGGAAGTTGGCGATTACCTGCCGGGCAGTGTGATGGTGCAGGATTTACGCCACTTTACCAACACCTACATGAACCAAAAAGGTTGTGATTTTTTAAAACACAGCAAGGAAGAACTGGAGGCTATGGGCCCTGCTTATTTTGACAATTTTTTCCCGAAAGAGGAAATTAACGTGTTGAAAAAAGATATCATGAAATTTTTACAGCAAGGGGATGTTACACGAGAACTGTCATTTTTTCAACGTGTGAGGCCGGATGCCCAAACAGATTACAAATGGTACCTGACCACAACCAAGCTATATACCGCAGATGAAATTTTGAATACCTCCCAAGTGATACACATTGCTATTGAGGTAAGCAGCGCTACTTACGCTGCCCGAAAACTCAATTACCTGGTTGAGCAAAATGAATTGGTGCAAAAAAATTATTTGAAATATATTTCCCTTACCCCGCGCGAAAAAGAGATTATCAAACTGATCGTCGATGGTAAAAATAGCGGTACCATAGCCGATATGCTATTCATTTCTCTGCATACCGTGAATAATCACCGTAAAAACATCATCAGCAAACTGGAAATCAAAAGCTTGTCTGAACTAATTAAAATTGCGGTTGCTTTTAATATAATTTAAGGTGTATAAGTAATGTTCAAAAGGCTGACTTGCATTAAGAGCAGGAACTTACCGGAGCAAATGAAAAATAAAATATATAAACCGGGCAATCAAAAATTGCCCGGTTTATATATTATTCAAGTTCTATAATGAAAGTTGAGCCTTCATTGGGCTGGCTTTCCACTCTAATATTCCCGCCAAAGGTTTCAATTTGTGTTTTAGTCATAAACAGTCCCACACCTTTACTGTCAAAGCCGGAATGAAACACTTTATTAAGCTTAAACAAATCCTTTCCATGCTTATTTAAGTCTATACCCAAACCGTTATCCTTAAAGCTTAAAATTATTTTACCGTTGACCTTTTGTGAGGTAATCAGCAGCTCAGGCGGCACGTCCGCTTTGCTGTATTTTAAAGCATTACTAATCATGTTGTAAAATATACTTTCCAGATACAGCTTCGGGAACTGAATTACCGGGCATTGAAAATCAATATGAATACTTGCTTTCCTGGATACGAACTGGCCTTTCAGCATTTGCTCGATATGGTCTACAATGCCCTCCAACTTACAATCGTCATACGGCATGTGCTGATGCGTTCGTACTTCAAGCACTTTCATTAATTCACTCAGCGTCTCATTTAAGGTAGCGCTCGACTGACTCAGCATCGCAATCAATTCACTGCGCTCACTTGAATCTGCAATTTCATTTTGAAGCATTTCAAGCAGCATTTGTATGCTGCCGGCAGGTCCCCTTAAATTATGAGCTACAATGCGGTTAAATTCTTCGTATTGGCTGATTTTATTCTCGAGGTTAAGCGCCCTTTTGTATTCATCAATATCGGTGCAGGACCCAAACCATTTCACAACCTGTCCTTTGCTGTCCTTCATCGGAATGGCCCTGCCCAGGTGCCATTTATATACCCCATCACATGCCCGTTTAAATCGGTACTCTACTTCATAGAGGTTTCCGGTAGTTACGGCTTCACTCCAGGCTGCCGTGCAGCGCTCCACATCTTCAGCATGTACAATTGAAGTCCATCCCCTCTGGATAGTTTCTTCTTTCGACATTCCGGTGTAGTCTATCCAATGCTGATTATAATAGTCAGATGATCCATCTGCATTGGAGGTCCAAATCAATTGAGGAACTGAATCTGCCAGAAATTTAAACTCTTGTATTTTTTGAATCGTTTGATCCTGCTCCCTGATTTGCTCAATCTTTTTAATGAGTACCTGGTTTAAAGCCTCTTGTGTTTCAATTGAACGCTTTAACGCCAGTTCTGAAGTCTTATAACCGTTGACGTCCTGAAACGTGCCAAACAGCCGTACACATTTACCATCTTTGAATTCAGCATTTCCTAAAGCCCGAACCCAAATTTCCTCTTCCAGAATCGTTACTATTTGTAACTCAACATCATAGGCCGTTCCGTGTACCAAGGCCGCCTCTAAAGCACGGGTAATTTTCTCGCGGCTAACCGGATCTTGATAGAACTGAATAGCGTTGGTCAGGTCGGGTTCAAAGTCAGGTGATACACCATGAATTTGTTTGGTTACCGAAGTCCAGGCTAATTTTTTATTCACAATATCAAAGTTCCAGCCGCCTACCCGTGCTACCTGGTTGGTTTGCTCCAGCATCTCTTGGGTGTGCTTCAGCTTTTCTTCCAGCTGATTCCTTTCCGTTACATCACGTCCTATACCATAAATTCTACCGCTGCTGTCCGGCGTGGAAGTCCATTGAATCACCCGGTAATCTCCGGAATGGGTTCGAAACCGTTGAGTGAAATTATAGGTCGATTCTCCGGAAGATAATTTACTCAGTTCCCGCTGTGTGGACTTCACATCGTCGGGGTGCAAAAAATCGAAGTGCGATACATTTAATAAAACCTCATCATCCCAACCTAACACTTTTTTAAATGATGGGTTGATTTTTTTAAAATAGCCGTCTGTGCCGCCAATAAACATCAGATCATTTGAAAGCGCAAACAGCTTCTCAAAGTTAATCAGGTCTGCCTTTGTCCTTCGTTCCAGTATCAATGCATCTATTTCTTGCGCAAGCAGTTCCAAAGCTCTTTTTTGCCGGACGGTCAATTTTTTCGGCGCATGATCTAACACACACAGCGTACCTAATGCATGGCCATTGCTGTCGGTTATCGGATGGCCTGCATAAAAGCGGAGACTTAAATCACCTGTTACCAGTTGGTTGTTATAAAACCGTTCATCATTTGTTAGGTCTTCTACTTCAAATACGGAACTGCTCAGAATGGCGGATTGACAAAATGAGATATCGCGCGGTATCTCATTAACAGGCAAACCAAAGTTCGATTTAAACCATAAGCGATCTTTATCAATAAGCGAAATCAGAGATATAGGTGTATTGCAAATAATAGAAGCCAGTTCGGTAATACGGTTGAATTCATTTTCTTCCAAAGAATCCAGTAGTTCCTGGTCATAAAGGGCCCGAAGTCGCTCCAATTCGTTTAAAAGAATCGGAAAATCGGCTAAAATTTCTGCTCCCATAAAAATGTATACGGATGCTGTCTAAACAAGTTTAGTATCGCAACTTTTTTGTTACATTTTGGCGTGTTAATTGAATGGAAAAATTAGTGCCCACTTATTTGTTCCATTTTTAAAAGCTTATGCCAATAAAAAAGGTGAAGACTTATGTTAGCCTCCACCCTTTTGCATAACAACAAGTGTTTCAATTTTACAACCAGTTGAATTTATGCGAAAATTTAAAAACCGTAATGGCCAAAGGTGGCAAGGTGAGCAACAGGGACTGAGGCTTTCCATGGATAGGGATAGGAAATGTTTCCGCCTGTCCATTCAATGTATTACTACCATCGTATTTTAAATCATCCGAATTCAAAATCTCTGTATATATACCCATTTGCGGAACACCTATCCGGTAATTGTGCCTTGCTACAGGTGTAAAGTTAGCCACAAAGATCAATTTTTCTTCGGTGTCTAAGCCCTTTCGGATCCAGGATAGCACGCAATTAGCTGAATCGTTATGCTCTATCCACTCAAAACCTTGAGGCGAATAATTGTTTTCATATAAGGCCGGCTGCGATTTATACAGTTGGTTCAAATCTTTCAGCAGCTTTTGTACACCTTGATGGTTTGCATGTTCGTTTTCATGCCAGTCCAGACTGTAATCGTGCTGCCATTCGTGATGTTGGGCAAAGTCGCCGCCCATAAATATGAGCTTAGCACCGGGATGCCCGTACATATAGCCGAATAGCAAACGCAGGTTAGCAAAACGTTGCCATTCATCGCCGGGCATTTTATCAATGAGCGACTGCTTACCATAAACTACCTCGTCATGCGACAGAGGTAGTACAAATTTTTCGGTAAACGCATACATCAGGCTGAAAGTAATTTGCCCCTGATGATAGCTGCGATATACCGGATCAGTTTCAAAATAGGCCAAGGTATCGTGCATCCAACCCATCATCCACTTCATATCAAAACCTAAACCGCCCGCGCTTGTGGGATGCGTAACGCCAGGCCATGAAGTAGATTCTTCAGCTACGGTAAATGCATCAGGGTAATGGGTATGAACGGCGTCATTAAATTCTTTCAAAAAGCCAATCGCTTCTAAATTTTCACGTCCGCCATATTCATTAGGTATCCATTCTCCTTCTTTACGCGAGTAGTCCAGATATAACATCGAAGCAACAGCATCTACACGTAAACCATCAATATGATATTTGTCCAGCCAGTATAAAGCGTTGGAAATTAAAAAGCCCCTCACTTCATTCCTTGCAAAATTGAATATCAGGCTTTTCCAGTCCGGATGAAACCCCTTGCGCGGATCTTCATATTCATACAAATGCGTACCATCAAAATATCCTAAACCGTGCTCGTCGGTCGGAAAATGCGAAGGAACCCAGTCCAGTATCACTCCCACACCTGCCTGGTGCAGTTGGTCAATCAAGTACATAAAATCCTGCGGAGTACCAAAGCGGCTTGAAGGTGCAAAATATCCGGTAAGCTGATACCCCCATGAACCAAAAAAGGGATGTTCCATTACCGGCATAAATTCTACGTGGGTAAAATTCATATACTGGCAATAAGCAGGCAGTTCAGCCGCCATTTCCCGATAGGTCATAAACCGGCTGCCGTCTTCCTGCAATACTTTACGCCAGGAACCCAAATGGACTTCGTAAGTAGATAAAGGTAGAGCAGTTATAGACTTTTCTTTGCGGTTATTCATCCAAACCTGATCAGTCCAAGTATATTTGACATCAGCAGTCACGGTAGCAGTGTGTGGCGGAACTTCCCATTGGAAAGCGTAAGGGTCTCCTTTTTCTACCTGATAACCGTTGCCTGATTCAATAAAATATTTATAATATTCGCCGGCGGCGATGCCCGGAATAAATATTTCCCAAATACCGGATGCATCCCAACGTACATGCATAGGGTTGCTGCCCCGCTGCCATCCGTTAAAATTACCCACTACCGATACAAAAGCAGCATTGGGCGCCCAAACGGCAAAATAAGTACCGGCGGTGCCTGCATGCTTTACCTGATGCGAACCTAATTTGTTGTATAGGTGATAGTGCCGCCCTGCTTTAAACAAGGCGATATCAAAATCGGAAAACAAAGAAAACCAAGGCTCTGCTTCTGAATGTACTAATGATTGATCGTCAGCAATGTAATCTGCCATAATTCCGTTTTTACACTTTTTGAAGCCTGTTTGCCAAAACAATTGATTTGATACCTCTTAATGGTACCATTACCCATGCCGGCCGGTTATTCAATTCATAATTCAGCTCATAAACTGCTTTTTGCAGCAGGAAAGTTTGCAGCAGTATCTCCAGGTCATCAGTGTTTTTAGGCACAAATGAGGAGCCTTTTACGGTATCAAGATATGATTTCATAAAGAAGTTAGACATATAATGATACCACTGTTCCACATAAGGAACCAATCGGCCTACGTCTTCCTGCCTGATTTGATTGTCTAAAAATAAGCTGCCGTAAGCGGCATAATGAAAAGATCGCACCATACCTGCCACATCACGGAGCGGTGAATACTTCAGCCGCCGCTCACTGTAGCTGCGTGCAGGTTCACCCTCAAAATCCAGAATCAGGAAGTCTTTACCGGTAAACAGTACCTGCCCCAAATGATAATCGCCATGAATACGAATTTTGGTAACATCAATTTTGCGACTGTAAACTCTTTTCAAGAGATTCAGCAGCTCTTCCTTCATCGCCAACACTTCTTCGGCCTCCTGACGCACCTGCCCGGTGAGTTGCTTTATATTTTTGCTGAGGCTTTGAAAAGCTACCCTCACCAATGATTGCAGGGATGAAAACAGCGAACGCTGGTAATGCAACGAAAATTCTTCCGGCTTGAAGGCCGGGTCAATATGCTCGGACGATAACGCCAAATGCATTTCACCGGTACGCTCACCCAGCAAACGTACCAGTTCAGCTACGCTGCCATCCAGCAGTTCCCTTAAGTTTTCGGGAAGTTGCTCATAAACTACCGGTTCCGACAGGCTGCCAACAAATTCTTCATTAATCGGGCTTGTGGTGGTACTTGATAAAAGCTTTTCATTAAAGTCGTCAAGTCGATCGAGCATATATGTCCAGCCGTCGCTGTTACTTTTTACCATTTCCTGCATCATGCCCAACACCATGCTCTGGCCACCAAAATCCCATTCCATGGTACCAATAAACTTAGGGATGTGTTTAAAGTGCGCCTCCTTGCTCAAAAACTCAGTTACCTCAACGTCCGGATTTGTAGCCCTGTCCACTTTACGGTAAATCTTCAGGTAGAATTTGTTATCGTACGTAATGGAAGTATTACTCTGTTCCGCAGACAAAACACGTGGCTTTATTGCCGACTGTTCTAACACATGTTGCTTTAATATGTGACTACTTGAAAACTTAAGCTCGTTTTGGCCTTGTGCCAAGGTGTGGTGATGGGCCATATTATTGATGATGGCCAGTTGCAAATCCAAGCCATAAATGGCATCATACAAAACGCCGTCCTCACCATTCAGTTTCATCAACGCAATCACCGACTGCGGGCAGTTGTCCTGCAACTTAAATGAGATTTGTCCTTTACCAAACGCTACCGGTAATTGGTACAGATCGGGTAACCCATCCCGGTAAGATACTTCCAACAGCAAAATGTATATGCTGTTTTCATCTAATGGTATATGGGCCGCATCTACTACGCGTATGGTTTCCAGCCCGCGTCCCTTGCCGCCAAACCAGCGCAAGCGCATCATGTAATTAGGCAGTATATTGTTTTCCAGCTCTTCCAGATTCTCTCTTTCCAGCAAATCTTTCCAGCGGCTTAGTTCTATCAGCCCCAGGCGTTGATCGTTTTCCATTTCAGGATGTACTTTCTCCAACAGAAATGCCTGTGTGGCATAAGCGCCGAGAGTGAAAAAGTATGGTACATCCTCTTTAACAGCCGGAAACCGGTTACGGCTATAAATTTCAACAGGAACATTACCTTTGAAAGCGTTCAAATCCAACTCGGCTGCTTGAGTAAACCGTGACAGGTTAGCAATAACCAGCATCGTTTGGTCTTCATATGTTCGGGTAAAAGCTAACACTTTGGAGTTTTCACTTTGCACAAACTTCATGTCGCCGCGGCTGAACGCCTTATATTTTTTTCGGGTGCTGATGGTACGCTTTGTCCACCACAACAACGAGGAGGTATTGCGCGACTGCAGCTCTACGTTTACTGATTCATAATGAAACTGCGGGTCGAGAATTAACGGCAGGTATAGCCGCTGCGGGTTAGCTTCGGAGAAGCCCGCATTACGATCAGAATGCCATTGCATAGGCGTACGCACGCCGTCACGGTCGCCCAAGTAAAAATTGTCGCCCCTGCCA
>CAXTCH010000143.1:6820-7982 GCA_964241945.1 uncultured Mucilaginibacter sp. | reverse complement strand
AATGCCATCCCGGCATCTTGTCCAGCGTGACAACATCAGGGGCATGATAGAGATTATTGATTTGCAGATCATTATTTGACGAAAAAGTAAGCTCGGACCAGCTCATAAAAAAGGTCCATTTAGGCTGGGCAGTTAGTTGGGCAGCTGTAGGCAACGTGCTGCACTCGCCTATGGCGATAGGCTTACCACCAGCTGCAGCAACCAGGGTATTATATTTGGCTTGCGTATATCCGCTGCCGTCATATACATCTAAAGCTGCAACATCCCAATAAGCGCTGCCGGGGTTATAAGTTTTCACATCATCCGTTAAGGTGCCAAAGTCCTGCACATCCCAAACCCATATCAAATTGTTAAGTCCCTTGGTATTGGTCATGTAGTCATGCAATTGACGGTAAAGCTTTAGTGTACCATTTGGCCCGGGTCGGCCACCCCACCAAAATTTCTTTTGATTCATTTCATGGTAGGGCCGCCACAATACTTCTATATGTTTGTCTTTTAGTTGCTGCAGATATATACAAATCTCATCTACCAAGGCTTTCCATTTCAAATTAATTTCTGTGCCGTCGGTCAACAAATCGTTCCATTGAGCATCCGTCATCTTACTCAAAACGCCGTCCTGGTCAAACCCGCAAGGCTCGGCCAATGCCGGATCACAGGAATGCCACATTAGCTGAATCATCGCCCCCTTTCCATACTCACGTACGGCTTCGTCAACCATACTCTGCCGGTTGCTGATATTATCCGCCTGAAACAAAAAGTCGCCGCTCCATAAGGCTGGGTATTTGCCGGTAGTTTGAAAAATCCGATTGGTCCAGGCAGCAGGCATTGCATTGGGCTCACGGTTGTGAATACCGCCCAAAGTTTTGGTACCAGAGATGGTATACAGATAGTTCAGCATTTCAAACTTACTTTTAAGAGCGTTAGATGCGATAGCTGTAGGCCTATCCGAACTGTTTGAACTTAGGTGTTGCGCATGTCCCTTTTTACCAACCGAAACCAAACATAACATTGCCACAAGTATTCTGAACGACACAACGATATACCGCCTGCCTTGACTTTTAAAGTAGTACGCCAAGGTGATAAATAAAGACGGCAAAACTGTCTGCAAACCTTTTAATTTGTGAAATATTTTCATGTACTGATATTTAGTAATTAATAAATT
>CAXTCH010000143.1:0-6720 GCA_964241945.1 uncultured Mucilaginibacter sp. | reverse complement strand
TGAGGACAACAATTTTTATTATTTTCGTGCAACTATAACGGTTACCTATTTTATCGCAATGGCTTTACCCTCATCATCAGAATCGCCGCGACGGAACCGAATCAAAATATTGATTCGCCTGCTGATAGCGCCTCTGGCTTGCGTAGTTATCTTTTCCCTATCCGACCTTACCAACAGGTTTTTACCGGCAAGCTTAACTAAAATACTGCTAATTCTTGTAACCTTGGCTGTTGTGGGCGTGCTGGCTATCCACCGTTCCAACATAGCGCAGCGGCCAATGGATTGATATGTCGCTAAATTATATAAGCCGTTGTAAGTTGGTTTTCCATTGAGAGCATTTTCCTTTAACTCTGGCATTTATTATAATTTATATTTTTTATTGAACAGCTTTACACCTTATTCCTGTTACCTTCTGTTATCTGTTGAAACAACCCCGTCTCTACCCTGTTCAGTTCACCAATAACTAAACATTTTATGAGACTTGCTCCTATTCCTCCCGACCAGCTGAATGAACAGCAAAAGCCATTAGCCGAAAGTATCGAGGCCGGTATTGAAAAGTTTTTGAAAGGCTTTGTTTCCAAACGCAGTGATGGTGCATTGGTGGGTCCTTTTAACCCGATGCTGCATTTTCCGCAATTTGGCAAACCGACCTGGGATTATACCCTGGCCCTGTCTGAACATACCACTTTACCCAAACCGGCGCATGAGGTAGCTATACTGGTTACCGGCGCTCAATTCAAATCCCGCTATGAACTGTATGCGCACGAGTTTGTAGCCGCTAAAGCCGGCTTATCTGCATCTAAAATTGCTACTATTACTGCCGGTCAACGTCCGGCCGATTTAACTGAGGAAGAAGCCGCAGCTTATGACGCAGCATCGATACTGAGTAAAGGTGGCCAACTGCCCGAGTCCACTTATCAGGCCGCTTTAAAAGTATTTGGTGAGCAAGGCGTTGCTGAATTGGTATATCTGATTGGCGGCTACTGCCTGGTGTCTGTATTGTTAAATGCTTATGATATCTCGGTACCCGGCCGCGAAGAAGACTTAAGTTAATATTTCATAGCCTTCCCTCCCCCGTTTTGCACACAACAAAACGGGTTTTGGTTATTTTCAGGCCCGCCTTTTTGCCCAAATTTGTACTATAAATTTAAACACCTACTTATGGATAACATCAAATTAGGCAGCCAGGGACTAACTATTCCGAAAATAGGGTTAGGCTGCATGGGTATGACCCAAATTGCAGGGGCCGATATTTACGGCAAAGCCGATGAAGCAGAAGCCATTGCCACCATACACCGCTCACTGGAACTGGGCGGCAATTTTTTAGACACAGCCGATTTATACGGCCCCTTGTTTAACGAGCGTTTGGTAGCCAAAGCTATTAAAGGTAACCGCGAACAATATATCATTGCCACCAAATTTGGTTTTGAGATTGATGACAACGGGCAGCTCACCTGGCGCATAAACGGCAAACCTGATTATGTGCGCAAAGCTGTGGAGCGTTCATTGCAAAACTTAGGCACCGATTATATCGACTTGTATTATTTGCATCGCCTTGACCCTGACACGCCTGTTGAAGAAACAGTTGGCGCTATGGCCGAACTGGTAAAACAAGGAAAAGTAGGTTACATTGGCCTATCTGAAGTCTCGGCAGCTACCATCCGGAAAGCTCATCAGGTTCATCCGCTTACTGCTGTTCAAACCGAATATTCACTATTTGAACGTACCGCAGAAGAAGCCGGCATTTTATCTGCTGTAAACGAATTGAATATTGGGTTTGTCGCTTACTCACCACTGGGCCGCGGTTTTGTATCGGGCGAAATTAAAAGCCCGGATGATTTTCCGGAGAATGATTTCCGCAGAAGTATTCCCCGCTTTCAGGGTGAGCAGTTTTATAAAAATATTGAGCTGGTAAAGGAAATAAAAAAACTGGCAGACGAGAAAGGCATCACCGCTTCGCAATTAGCCATTGCCTGGACTATCGCTAAGGGCACTGTGCCAATTCCCGGCACCAAACGGGTAAAATATGTGGAGCAGAACATTGAAGCGGCCAGTATAAGCCTGAGCACTGAAGACTTGGACCGCCTGGAAAAGATTGTCCCACTGGGCCTGTCTACCGGCGACCGGTATGATCAGGTAAGTATGGCCATGATTAATTCCTGAGCGATCTATCATCGACGAAAGTCTTCCTGCACAGGAAAACTTTCGTTAACTTGCATAAAAGCCAATGAAAAAGCATACCTCTGCTCCGCATATTATCAATTCGGTTTCCGAACTGCACCAAGTATTAGGCATACCCAAACCCGGCCACCCGCTGGTTAGTATTGTTAACCTGGCCGACCTGAAAGATGCCTGCCTGGAAGCCACCACCAGTTTAGTATATAATTTCTACTCTATCTGCATAAAAAAAGATTTTAAAGGAAAGTTAAAATACGGCCAGAATTATTATGATTTTGATGAAGGGGTAATGACTTTCTTTTCTCCCGGGCAGGTCATATCAACCGAAGTAACTGACGACACTTCATTTTCAGGATGCTGGCTAATTGTACACCCCGATTTCTTAATTGGATACGCGATTGGTAAAAAGATAAAAGAATATGGCTTTTTCTCTTATGCCCTGCACGAAGCGCTGCATTTGTCGGAAAAAGAAGAAGCGCAGATGATTTCCATCATGCAGCAAATTCTGCAGGAGTACAACACTTTTACCGATGCCTACAGTCAGGACGTTATCATTTCACATATCGAACTGCTACTTAATTACGCCAACCGCTTTTATAACCGGCAGTTCATCACCCGTAAACAGGCCAACAATGATTTGTTGTTGAATTTGGAAACGCTTTTAAATAATTACTTTAACAGCGAAAAGGTACAAAATATGGGTTTGCCTAAGGTTCAGTACTTGGCTGCACAGTTACATGTTTCGCCCAACTACCTGAGCGATATGCTGCGCAGCCTTACCGGCCGGAATACACAGCAGCATATCCACGATAAATTAATTGAAAAAGCTAAAGAAATGATCAGCACCACCTCCCTGTCGGTAGCTGAAATTGCGTATCACTTAGGATTTGAATATCCGCAGTCGTTCAGTAAGCTATTTAAAACCAAAACCCGGGTTTCGCCGTTGGAGTTCAGGCATTCGTTTAATTGATGCCGCTAATCCAACTGAATGACTCATTTAAAAAAGGCAGCGCTGATTTTGCAACTGATGTTGTGCTCCTGCAAAATGCACGCGCAAATGGCCGACACTTTACCCGTTACCCATCCCATACGCGAGTTCAGGGGAGTTTGGGTAGCCACGGTAGATAATATCGACTGGCCTGATAAACCCGGCGAAAGCACCGGGCAACAGCAGCAAGAACTTATGGCCTTATTAAATGCCCATCAGCAAGCCGGCCTTAATGCCATTATGTTTCAGGTACGCCCTGCGGCTGATGCTTTTTATGCACAAAGTACCGAACCCTGGTCCAAATGGCTGACCGGCAAGCAAGGCCAGGCACCCGATCCGGCCTACGACCCGTTAACTTTTACCATCACCGAGGCACATAAACGCGGCATGGAACTGCATGCCTGGTTTAATCCTTACCGGGCCACTAAGGATAGCAGTTATTCAACGTTAAGTCCGCAGCATATCACTAACCTGAAACCGGAATGGTTTTTCATTTACGGAGGGCAAAAACTGTTTGACCCGGGTATACCTGAGGTGCGTGAGTATATCGTAAAAGTAATTTTAAACGTGGTTGACCATTACGATATCGACGGGGTACATATGGATGATTACTTCTATCCTTATCATGTTAAAAATGAAACACTTAAGGATTCGGCTACTTTTATAAAATATCCCAACGGCTTTACCGACATTAACGACTGGCGGCGCAATAATGTGAACCTGCTGATCAAAATGCTGGGCGACAGCATTCATGCCCATAATCCGCGTATGAAGTTCGGCGTTAGTCCGCTGGCGGTATGGGCTAATCAATACCAGAAACCGGAAGGTTCGGATACCCACGGCGGTGATGCTTACTCAGAACTTTTTGCTGATTCGCGCAAATGGATTCAGAAGCATTGGATTGACTACATCAACCCACAGCTTTACCGACCGTTATATGACCCGCTGGTGGCATTTGATAAGATGGTAGATTGGTGGAGTGATAACACCTTCAACCGGCATCTGTATATCGGGCAGGCACCTTACCGGCTATTTGAAAACCGGCTGGCCAGTTTTAAGTTACCGCAAGAGATACCGGATGAAATACGCTACCTGCGGCATAACCCACGTGTGCAGGGCAGCGTATTTTTCAGTTCAAAAACGTTGCAAAAAAATCCGCTCGGTTTTACCGATTCTCTGCGGAATACTTATTACCGGTACCCGGCCCTGCCGCCGCCTATGCTTTGGCTGGATTCCGTGGCCCCAAATGCACCGCGGGAACTCCGCGTAAAAGCCCGGCATCAGCACTTTATGTTAACCTGGCAAAGCCCTCTGCCTGCCAGAGACAAAGAACCGGTATACGGCTATGTCATCTACCGCTTTGATGCAAAAGATACGGTAAATACGGATCAGGCGGAGCACATTCTCCAAATTCAGTATAATACCGACACCACTTATGAAGATGATACTACCGAGCCGGGTAAAACTTACCTGTATGTAATTACAGCCATTGACCGGTTGAAAAATGAAAGTGCGCACTCACCGGTGGTTACCGTTACCAACGGCAGCGCTAAGTGATATTTGATGTGAACAGTTAGTAATTAGCAACCGCTGCTGCAAACGACACTGCCGAACTCGGTAAAGGAATGGTACCGTTGGTTTGATATACATTGCATTGGGTTGCAGGTACGATCTCAAAAAAAGTATGCTGGCCTAAATTGTACCATACACCGGTGCCGACTTTAAGCGCATTTTTGTTATCAGAAGTAATTGTTCCGTCTACCAACAGCTGACTTACAGCACGACCGTCAATCAAACTAACAAATATGGTATCAGTTGTGCTGCCTTTAGCTAACAGCTTACTGTCCATAAAATATTCGTTTGTATTGCTTACATCTGTAATACGGGCCTGCCAGTTAGATATGTCACGATCTAAGGAATTTTTAACCTGATAGCTGAACTCCCCCGGGTATACCTTAACCCGATGCGAACTGAAACTGGAACCTATTTTGAGCGTCACGGTATAAGTGCCTGCTGCCGTATAAGCATGCGCTGCTTTTGCAGTTGTACCGTGCGCCGAGCCATCGCCAAAATCCCAATCAAATGAAAGACCTGCAGAGGTAGTGGTGGCAACACACTTCAGTGAGTCCTTCAAGTATACGTTGGTTTTATTTATACTAAAACCGGTGTCATAACTGGGTCCGGTGTTATGCTTTTTGCAGCTAACGGCAGCAATAGCAATAGCGAATAAGGTAACAGGAAAAAGCTTTTTCATACACAGCCACTTTACGATACTCAGCACAAAAGGTTTCATTAGTCACCTTAGCGATTAAAGCTATTCGATATAAATCCACATACATCCATCAGTTTGAACTTCTCCTTGTTCCTTATTCCAAAAAAGAATTAACTTTTAATTTAAAAACTCACATTGTTACCTAACAATAAGGTTAGCAGCCTGTTAAAATGACAGATTAAATATTGCTATTACCATGAATAATACCATTGTTTTTATACACGGCATGTTCCAAAATCCCAAAAGTTGGGAAAATTGGATGAATTATTTTAGTGAAAAAGGTTACAACTGCCTGGCGCCGGCCTGGCCGCTGCATGAAGGCGAACCTGCTGAATTACGGCAAAATCCGCCGGCAGGCTTAGGCGACTTATCCATTGACGATGTGATCGGCAGTGTGGAAGAATTTATTTTAAAACTGGATGAGAAACCCATCGTTATCGGTCATTCCGTTGGCGGATTGATTACGCAATTGCTGGTAAACCGCGATATGGCAAAAGCCGGCATCGCCATTGATTCAGTAGCGCCGAACGCCATGCTGGATTTTGACTGGGGGTTTTTTAAAAACAGCGCCATCATCACCAACCCGCTTAAAGGCAACGAGCCAATTTATACCAGTCTGGAAAGCTTCCACGAGTCATTCTCTAATACCTTGAGTTTGGAAGAAACCAAGCCATATTATGAGCAATATGCCACTCACGATAGTCGTAACGTACTGCGCGGATGTTTGGGTGAAGCCGGAAAGATTGACCTGGATTTACCGCACGTGCCTTTACTGCTGATTGCCGGGGAGAAAGATCAAATCATTCCGCCATCACTTACTGAAAAGAATGTGAAGGCTTATACAGACAGCAGCAGTGTGACGGATTATAAGGAATTTACGAACCGCGGTCATTTTATTTGCGGCGAACCGGGATGGGAAGAAGTGGCTTCCTACGCACACGAATGGCTGCAACGTCAACCGCTGGCCATTACAGAAGCCGAAGGTTTTTATAAATAATCCCAGAGCTAATTTATTTTCTGATTTTAAAGCGTGCTCTATAACAAAAGTAGAGCATGCTTTTTTGCTTATGAACATACCTGATTTTTCAACAGCATATCTGTCTGAACAACGCAAAGAGGGCGACACGCTTGCTGATTCGTTTATTGCGCATGTGTTTGCCGATACAGAACAAAAAACCGGTCTGCAAAACTGGCTTCATGGCTTAGCCGCCAACCGGCAGCTTACCGTTTTGCCTGCGGCTTATATGAACGAACCGATAATAGTTACAGCTGGTCAACTTCC
>CAXTCH010000142.1:0-8011 GCA_964241945.1 uncultured Mucilaginibacter sp. | reverse complement strand
GCAACGCACCTGTAATGATCAGTAAGCCAAAATATTCTCGCGTTTTTTCTATATAAGGCTTTTCTGCCTGCATGGTTTCTATAATGCTGGGACGCTTATATTTTACCACCCATTCCAATACTCCATCTTTGGTAAAAAACAGGATGGCTGCGTAAACCAGATAAAAAGCGCAAAGCAGCAGATAAACCGTTGGATAATACTTCTTAAAAACAAGCAATCCGCAGCAAGCTGCTGCAGATAAATAAATGCTTACCCAAAGCCAAGCATCCGGGTCATTAAGATTCACATAGGCAAAGCCTGTAAATGCAAGTAAAAACAGGACGTTCAGAATGATAAGCGCCATGATCAAGGATTTAAGGCATTGCGCAAATGGCAGAATTACCCAACCTTCAATGAACGCTTACCTGAAAATAGATATTCAACCAAATTAATTTTTTATGTACTTATAAGGCATAGCGTTAAAATATCCGCCAGTAACGTTAGTTACCACCAATGAAGTAAGATTACCGCTACTATCGAAGGTTCGCTGCTTGGTTGAAAAAGTGAAAGAACCGGTGATAGTCTTTCCTACCGTGTCTATTACCGAAATAGTAACAGATCCTCCACCTGCATCAACGGTACCTACAGGTGTATATACGTAAGCACCGCTGCTATTTTTTTGCTGGGTAAGGTAAGTAAGTTTTACGTTAGAGGTAGTGTCGACTGTATAGGTGCTAACGGGGATAGCCACACTGGTACTGGCTCCGCTAACATTTACATTAACGGTAACCTGCTTTTGACTGATATTCCCGGAGCAGTAAAATACACGGTTTTTGGTAGCGCTGTTATAAGTTATAGTGGCAGCTACGGTGTCAGGTGTCCATACGGTTCCGTTAATTTGAGCTTGCAGAATGGCGGCCGTTGAGGTACTATCCGTAGCAGTTTTTTTACAACTCTGTGTACACATGGCGTAACCAATAAATAATAAGGGTATCAATAATTTTTTCATCAATCAAAATTTCGTTCAAAATAAACAGAACGCTCGGTAAGCGCTGCAAATTTCACATTTTTTAACAATTATCACAACCTTATTCTAGGATGTACACAAAAGTTTAACAAACGTATAATTGCAGGTCAATATTAATAAACTGCTATCATCAAAAGTTCAGAAAAATGATTGACAGCAACTAATGCCTGCTTACACAGCAAAGCTCACCACTTGTGTTGTGTGATAGCTTTACCCAAGTGCTGTATCTGCTCTGCATTGAGCAACAAACCAGCATGTGCATGCGGCTCATAAATCCAGATGCCATGTTCGTTGGAGAACATGCAGCCGCAGGGTTCGTCACAATAGGTTAAGTCAAATGTAGCTCTGGTGTTTTCCCGTGGTGTTACCATAATCACCACCGGATGATCTTTCATCGGGACTTCAATTTCAAAAGAGGTTGCCATAATACTCAATAACTGCTTTTTGTTAAGATAGTTCGTTGCAAAGATATCTTTGCTGACCAGCAAATTTTTATATCGGGTTAAAAAATGGCAATAGGGTTGGAAAGCGGAATAAATTCAGCGCTCGTTTTTATTAGATGGATATCGGCACCTGTTCGAATCAAGCCCCCGCCCTGGTATAACAGGTTCTGCCCAAAGTAAACTTTTTTGTTTTTGGTACGGTACTGCGCCAAGGTTTTCATGGGTTCCTTGTAAGTTTGCGCCGTTTGCTGGTTGATGCCAATCATCACACAACGTGCGCAAGGCTTTACCCCATAAAAGTTGATATTATTAATGGTGAAATGAGCCATCTGGTCTTCAAAATGGGCATCGGCTCCGGTAAAAACAATATTGGGCCTGAACCGGTCAATTGAAACAGCCTCCGTAAGCCGCTCGTTGAGCAAATCCAAAGATTTTTGTCCGATCAATAGAACAGGATACGCATCAGCAAATGAAACTGCCTCCTGGTTTTTTGCGTAGTTTTCCTCCACGGGTCTTAACGACTCATCGGGCATATACACCAGTTTACAACTGGTTTCCAACTTGTCAGAGAACCACCGGTTGGCCTCCTCATCCACCACACAAGCTGTACATTCATCGCCCCATACAGATACCCTTACTTCCCGGCCTTGTACAGGTTGAAAAGGAATAAAGAAAGAGCTATGATCAGGTACGAAGGTTATGATAAAGCCGTCGGCTTGTGCGTGCAGCTTCAGCAATGCCATTTTTGGAAAACTGCGCTGCGAAAGAAAACAATTATCTTCATCAACTAACATCCAGCGACGGTCGTACTTTAAACCCCTGTCGGTCAGTTCGGCTTCTTGTACCGCAATGCCGCCGAGAGATTTAACGGGATATATAAACAACTGGCTGACTGTTAGCATAGCATTGAGCAACGAAATTTTGCTTTGTAACGGCAAAGATAAGTATCTGTTGGATTAGCACCAACAAAGAGGTTATGGTTTAAAGCAAATACAACCTAACCATGTAATTCTTTCAGATGTCCGGCTACAACCTCAAGCAAATTGATGTCTAACCGGTTGTTTTGCATCTGCAATTGCTCATGAGTGAGCAAGGCGCGGTAATTTTGTTCTTCATCAGGCTCAAACTGTACTTCTACGCCGTTTATGGTCACTTCAAACCGGTACGTATAAGTATAAGGTATAAGTTTTACCTCAAATTCTTTTTCCTCACCATTGTAAATTACCGGCAGCATGAACATATCTTCCATCTATAAGAAAGAAATCGAGCCGGGTTTAGTTTCTGTAACTTAATAAATATGAAATGCTGTTGGCAATTAATATTAATATCAGAGGCGTGAGGACGGACTCGAACCGCCATACAAGGTTTTGCAGACCTCTACCTAACCACTCGGTCACTCCGCCTTTTGGTTGG
The DNA here is from genome assembly GCA_964241945.1 of uncultured Mucilaginibacter sp. Taxonomy (GTDB): domain Bacteria; phylum Bacteroidota; class Bacteroidia; order Sphingobacteriales; family Sphingobacteriaceae; genus Mucilaginibacter. The sequence goes on along the minus strand of CAXTCH010000142.1, from coordinate 5,149 downwards.
CTGTAAAATGTTACAGCCAATCCTTAATCAATCACTTTTTAAAAAGCTTACTGTGCATTCCCTCCATTTAGCAGATTGCCAAAGAAGATAGCATTTAAAAACAACCGGTTGGTACCCAGCCAATAGCCGCGATAAGTAGGATCATCAGCAAATAAAACCACCTCACCGTTCCCGCTGGCATCGGCAATTATAGCTGCTGAATTAGCTACCCTGCCTACGTTTTGCTTAGACGAATAGCCATTGATAAAGGGCTTTCCTGAATACTGCGCTACGGTGGAATATTTATTGGCGCTGGGCAGCAAAATAGTAGGGCCGTTCTTATTGATGAATAAAGTACGGCTGTTCACACCAAAAGCAATCGGATGCGTAATATCCAAATCCGACTGAAAAATAGCGCCATTGATTCGGCGTGCGCCTTCAGTATCTTCCTGTTGGGCATAATTCAACCGGATAGGTCGGGGCTGTTGCAAAGGAGCTGCCTCCGCAGCAGGCGGCGCAGGTGTACCCTGCGCGTTAGCCCGGTGACCGGTTCCTTCGGTTTGCGGCGCGCCGGTTGCCGGAGTAGTTGGTGCCGGCGTAGCGGCATTACCTCCCCTTGGTGCAAAATCAGCTTCCGCCAGTTTTTCACGCACTAAGCCTTGTTGTACGGCCCAGGCTGTTGCCGTTTGAAAGGTAATCAGTGTGCCGCCATCGTTTACCCAAGCCCTTATTTTTTCCACTACGGCATTGTCCCATGCACTGTAATTGCCACCGGGCAGCACCAGCGTAGTATAACGTTTCAACGAAGCACGCGAAAAGCTGGTTAAGTCAATTTTTGAAACCGGCATATTTAACTGTTGGTTTAGCAAAAACCAAACCTGCCCTGCTTCAGATGCCGTAGTACCCTGACCAAAAGCCAGCGCCACTTCGGGCTTCCGCACGGCATGAATATTATTGCTTCCTAAATCCACGCCTTCTGTACTAAAGCCGCTGGCTACAGGCAATATATTCAAACGCGTATCAGCAGCCACCTCCTGCAGTGCCCGGTACAGCGAATCGGATGAGATGGTTTGCCCGGCCACCGGAATAACCAAAGCGCCATAACCATACGAGCGTTTGCCTACGCCTGTATTGGCTGTAAAAGTTTTAAAAGCTGTTTTGACTAATATATTTTTCAGCAAGAGTTCATACAACGCTTTGCTGGCATTGTAATCACTGTAATTAATCAGGTAAGCATAAGCTGATCTGCCGCCTTCTATCTCTCCTTTAGGCAAAGCCAACGCAGTAACCTGGCTGCCTACAGTTACCGGGTTTGCACTTTTAGCATACTTAAGCCCGTAAGCATGAATGATGCTCCAGCCGGTATTATCATAATACACGCTATCCTGCAAAATATTCTCTTCAAACAAAGAATGTACAATCAGGTAATTAGGTTGTGCAGAAGGCACAACGTAAGCTTTGCCCCTTTCAAAGGTTTTGCCCTGCTCCGTAACATTGCCGGCCAGTTCATATACCTTTATGCGATGCTGTAGTAAAAGGCCCAAAAACTTCTGGGTAAGGTTGATATCCTTACTGTCGCCGAACACATAAGCCTTGGTCGGGCTTTTTTGGCCTTGTGCCAGTGCATACTTAAAGAAGTCCTTTTGCACTTTAAACAGATTTGCCTTTTCGGCAACTGCACCACGGATGGTAGAAAAGCTGGTAGTTAAATGATTGCGGATAGTGAAGGCAAAGCTTAACGGCCCGTTGCTTGACTCCTGTAAAATGCCGCGCGAACTGGCCTGCTCATAAGTGGCTGCCACCGCGCCGAAAAATTTGGGATAAGTAGAACCGTAAATAGGCGACAAATTATCATATCCTTCTTTGGTAAAGTAAAATGACCCGATATCATCCAGCGCTTTGGCATTGTATTTTGCCAGAGCTACCCCTTCTTCATATAAAAATGAGGGAATAACAGGACTGTAATGGCGGGCAGGCGTTGGCTCGAAATAGTAGGTGGCATTGGTGCCCTGCTCATGAAAGTCAATCTGCACGTTGGGGTACCACTTATGAAAAAATTCTACCCGGTTGCGGCTTTCTACCTGTACTAAGTTTAGCCAGTCGCGGTTTAAATCGGTAAAGTAATGGTTGGTACGTCCCATAGGCCATCCCTCTACGTGCTCTTTGTCTACAGGGTCACCTACCGGCGGGAAGGAGTGGTATTGATTGTGCCAGTTGGCGGCGCGGTCGCGGCCATCAGGATTCAAAGAAGGATCAATAAATATTACTGCTTCATTCAACCAATGCTGCACTTCGGCATCCTGACTGGCGGCCAGATAATAGCCGGCCAGTAAACTGGCTTCAGTGCTCGAGGTTTCGTTACCGTGTACACCGTAGCCTAAATCGATAACCAGTGGTGAATTGGTAGTAAGCACAGGCCTAGCCGGATCAACCTGATTTAAATGTTCCTCCCTGATTTGCTCTAAGCGGCCATAGTTAGCAGGCGAGGTAATGGTAACAATAATCTGCTCGCGCTGCTCATAAGTTTTGCCGATGGTTTGCACGTGTACGCGGTCACTTAACCGGGCCAATTCCCTAAAGTAAGCTACCACCTCATCATGCCGGGTATAATAAGTACCGATGGCATACCCCAAAAACTGCTCGGGTGTAGGTATGCGGCTGTCCAGGGTCGCAGCTTTAGGGAAAAAGTAACTGTTTTGAGCTGATGCCTGTGCTGCAATAAAGAGCAGCAGGGAAAACAGCAGCCGTTGAATTGATTTCGTTTTCATATCAAGGTGTAAATAGATTGTAGATAATTCATAAAAATTAATAACCCGGGTTTTGGGTAACATCCGGGTCAGACAGTACATCAGACAATGGTATAGGGAACAGCCAGTAATTGGTATTGGTGAGGCCCAGCACAGTTCCTGCTCTTTTGGTTCGCACTAAATCAAACCAGCGGTGTGGTTCAAAGGCAAACTCCACGCTGTTCTCGTCTTCTATGGCCTGCAGCAGGTCTGCTTGTGTAGTTGCAGTAGTTGCCGGCAGGTCGGCGCGGGCGCGTATCACATTCAAATCGGCAGCGGCGCCGGCTAAGTTATTTTGTTGAGCTCTTGCCTCTGCACGGATCAGATATAATTCCGCAATGCGGATGAGGTACGAAGGATCGACACTAAGAGAAGTGCTGTTATATAACACACCATATACGTTGCTTCCTGTTCCGGCAATCAGGGTATTCCGGCTGCCGCCGATGGCGGGATTATTCAGTTTAGCGACCAATGCATCCGATGGCTTTAAAGTGTACTGACCACCGAATGAACTGGGGTACCACAAATTCCAATAAGAGTTTTTATCATTTATGTTGTACGCCAGTTCAAGCACCGATTCTGTGGTTTGAAAAGGAGTAGTAAAGAATGTTTTATAAGGTTTCACTAAAACGTAGGCACCATTGTTAATTACCTGGGTGGCATAATTTTCTGCATCTGCCCATTGCTGGCGGTATAAATGCAAACGCGCACGCAACGCCCGGGCAGTACTTTTCTGGGCTCGGCTCCGGATACTATTGTTTTCAGGCAGTAACTGCTCAGCCTGAATCAAGTCGGCCAGCACCTGGTCATAAGTTTGGTCAAGCGTACTGCGCTTAATTCCTTTTATCACGCTGATATCGGTAGTTGGTTTAAGTTCCAACTGTACGCCTCCCCAGCCGCGGCCTAAATCGAAATAACATAATGCCCGGATAAAATAAGCTTCACCCAAAATCTGATTCTTTTCGGCAGATGTTAGCAGCGGGTCAGTTACCGCAGGTAAACGGGTAATAATGTTATTTACGGCATTAACGGTTTTATAAATGCCCTGAAATGCGGCTACGGTAATTACATTGTCTGCAGGTATAGCATTCTGATCCAGCTGCAGATACTGATTAAGGGTGCCGTTAAAAATTACGTTATCTGCCGGCATAATACCTAAGGTGGTATAATTAACAGCGTAATAATTTTGCACACCATCGTATGCACCGATGATGGCCGCACGTGCGGTACCTACATCTACAATGGCATCTTCTGCGGAGATTTGATTGTTGGGCTTTTCGTCCAGATATTTTTTGCAGGAAGCTGTAGAAAGTGCAACGGCAATAAAAAGTATATAAAGTGTATAAATTCGTTTCATGAGTTCTAAAAAATTAAAAGGTAACATTCGCGCCCACTTGTAAGGTACGTGGCTGAGGAACGGTAGCCCAATCGTACCCGGCTGTGTTTTGGTTATTGCTTTGTGAACTTACTTCGGGGTCCAGGCCGTCATATTTAGTCCAGGTAATCAGGTTGGTGGCCTGGAAATATATACGTGCCCGGGTAATGCTGGCTCGTTTCAACCAGGCGGGCGAAAGTGTGTACCCGATGGTAAGCGTTTTCAGGCGGATAAACGAGCCGTCCTGCAAATAGCGGGAGCTTAAGTTGGCCACGTTGCCTCCGTAATTATTAGCCGGACTATCATTTGCCGCCGGGTTCCCGCTATAAGTGGTCATCCGCGGAATATCAGTGTTTTGGCCGGGAGTAGTCCACCGCTGTAATTGCCTCGGAACAAACCCTATATTAGATTGCGTACCGCCATGCACCAGAAAAAAGTCGTTCATGTTCATGATTTTGTTACCCTGATCAAAGTAGAAGAATGCAGTTAAATCAATGTTCCGGTAGGTTAAGATATTGGTAAAACCACCGGTAAACTTGGGCAGGGCATTACCGACAATCTGGCGGTCGGCAGAGGTGATTTGCCCGTCTTTGTTTACATCCTGATAAATGGCATTACCGGTTTGCGGGTCAACGGATAGCTGCTTATACAAGTAGAAAGAATTGACCGGATATCCCTGACGTAAAATAGAAATGTTACGGCCGGATGCCCCCTGGGTAATATCGGAAGCCAGCTTTTCTATACGGTTTTGGTTGAAGGAAATATTGAAGTCGGTAGTCCACTTAAAGTGCTCACTATTTATGTTCACCGAGTGTACAGCAAATTCTTCGCCTTTGTTACGCACCGCTCCGTAATTCTGCAGGTAAGTAACAAAACCCGAACGCGATGGCACCGGTACGTTTAACAATAAATTATAGGTGTATTTATTGTAGTAATCAAAGCTGAAAGTAAGCCGGTTGTTCAGTATTGTAAATTCGGTGCCTAAATCTACTTGCCGGGTACTTTCCCA